>CAKUNB010000197.1 GCA_934668285.1 uncultured Oscillospiraceae bacterium
GCCCATGAAGCTGCGACAGAAGGCCTCGACCGGCGAATGGTTCCTTTGGGAATACTCCAGCATTCTCAGCGGCATTCGTATTCCCGCCGCAGAGGACCCGTGGAGCTGACAGGCGCACAAGACGGTGCGCTGCGCGGCAGCCCTTGAGCGCAGCGGTTGTCCATAGGGAGAACAACGTGAAAAAATCATGGAAAATTGCGCTGCTTATCGTGCTGGCGGCCGCGTTTGTTACGCTGGCGGGTGTCCTGCTGTACCGGTATTTTATCGGGAGCCGGATCCGGGACGGAGGCAGAATGGAAAACCCGGAGGCGTACCGGGCGGGAAAAGAGCTGCTCGAATTTCACTGGCAGCAAATCAATGCAAATTCTTCCGGTTGTTTTACGCTGCATTTTTATCTGGAGAACGACCTTCCCGTGCTGACCGGACGGTTTCTGAGTCCGGACGGCGGCGAAACGAGAGAAAACGGGAGGACCGCAGCTTCAGACCCAATCGCGTGGCAGCTTACCTGGGTGCAATGGTTTGAGCTGCAGAATGCGCTGGCGGAGGCTGCGCTGCCCGCGTACGAAAAGCCGTCCCCCGATGCCGCTGAGGAGGCCGACAGTGAAATCTGCATCGTCTGGCGCACCGGGGACGGAGAGCGCTCCGAAAAATGCAGCGGCGGGAACGCCGCCGCGCTGGAGGCCTTGGTGCTTCGCATTGCGGAGGAGGCCTACCACGCGTCGCAGCTTGAGGCGCCGCTGCCGGCGGAGCTTGGCGGGGAAACCGCGGCACCGCCGAGGTCCGCGTCAAAAGAAGGCTGAGTGCGCCCCTTGTGCGCAAGGCCGAACGACAGTACGGTTTTTGCGCTGGGTGCATAGCCGTGTACCCGGCGGAATCACAAAAAATGAACCACAAATAGGTAAGGAGGATTTATTATGAAAGGACACAAGTTTTTGAAGGTTACCGGTATTTTGATGATCATTGCCGCTGCATTTTCTATCATCGCCGGCGTATTGGTCGCCGGAGTCGGCGCAATTGCTGCGGGACTGGGCGCGGCCTCCGGGCTGAAGTTCCCCTTCTGGGCGGCGCTGTTTTTGACGCTGGTCGGCGGCATCTGCCAGCTGATTGCCGGAATCAAGGGCATCCAGCACAGCAAGCGCAGCGAAAAAGCCGGCGGGCTCATCGCCTGGGGCGCCATTGTTGCGGTGTTCAGCATTCTGAGCATTGTGATGAATTCGGTCAACGGCGGCGACTTTAGCATCATCAGCGTCCTGACGGGCGTGGCCGTTCCGGCTCTGTACATCTTCGGTGCAGTGCTCAATGCCAAGGCAGACGCACCCCACGGCGCATAATTTGGCAAGCAGATGCAAAGGAGATCGAGGTAACTATGGGACTGTTCGATAAGAAATATTGCGATATTTGTGGGGAAAAGATCGGTTTGCTCGGAAACCGCAAGCTGGAAAACGGAAACCTCTGCAAAAACTGCGCCAGAAAGCTCTCCCCGTGGTTCTCCGACCGGCGCGGCAGCACCGTTGAGGAGATCCGGGCGCAGCTTGCCTACCGAGAGGAGAATCAGAAAAAGGTCGCGGCCTTCCATACGACCAGAACACTCGGCGCGGACACCAAGGTGCTTCTTGACGAGGACGCCGGACACTTCATGGTAACCCGTGCAAGAAATCTCGCGGAGGCCAACCCGGACGTTCTGGACTTTGCCGACGTGACCGGCTGCAACCTCGACATTGATGAGAGCAGCACGGAGCTTAAGCGCAAGGACAAAGACGGCAAGGAGGTCAGCTACAATCCGCCGCGCTATGAATACTCCTATGATTTTTATATCACCATTTTTGTCAACAATCCCTATTTCGACGAAATGCGCTTCCAGCTCAACTCCAGTTCCGTGGACATTACGCCGCCGCCTGCAATGCGTCCGGGCATGACGTCCCGGTGCAATCCGGAAACCAATGTGGAGTATCGCAATTACAAAAAGCTCGGTGAGGAGATCCAGCAAGTGCTGACGCAGGTCCGCAGGGATGTGCGTGAAAAGATCGAGCAGGCTGCCGCTCCCAAAGCGGCAGTCACCTGCCCCTGCTGCGGCGCGACGACCACGCCGGATGCAAGCGGTTGCTGTGAATACTGCGGCGGCGCAGTGAACGGCTGACCCATCCATCAAACGGACATAAAGAAAGAGGTGCTAAAAAATGAGAAAGTATGTAGCATTATTCCTGATTGCGGTTACGCTTCTGACGCTTGCCGCCTGTGGCAGCAAGGATGCGCTGGCCGGAACATGGTCTGCTGATCTCGGAGATGACGGTGTGATCACATGGACGTTCAACGGAAAAGGCAAATGCACCATGGAGAATGCGTACATGAAGCAGAATGGCACCTATACCATTGACGGCGACCAGCTTACGGTAACGCTGGAGGCTTGGAGCGAACCGTCTACTTACACGTTCTCCGTGGACGGCAGCAGCCTTACCATGAATGAGAACTCCGGTTACGGCATCAGCGGCACCTTTTCCAAAAAATAAGCTGCACAGGAGCCGGCGCGAATAGAAACAACGAAAAATGTCTCAGATATGCACTCACATTTTTCGCCGGAACCGCATGCTATTTCTGCTGATCGGCAGATTTGCACATCCCTGAAGGATACTGGGAGGGAATTATGAAACCGACGAAGACCAAAACTCTATGCCTGCTTCTTGCGGCGCTGATGCTGCTCAGCAGCCTCACCGCCTGCGGAAAGGACAAGGAGAAAGACTCCAATTTGATTAAGCTCGGCGACTATGAGCTGCTCTACAAGGGCGCGTGCATCATGGAAGATTCGGACGGAAATGACGCAATCGTTCTGTCGCTGGACTTTACAAACAACGGCAAGGAGAATGCCTCGTATCTTTGGAGCGTCGATGAAACGCTCATGCAGAACGGCAAAGAGCTGGAAGTCGCTACAGTCTATACCGATTACAATACCTTTACCACAGTGATCGAAAACCAGTTTGAGGAAGTTGCGCCGGGTGCAAC
>CAKUNB010000198.1 GCA_934668285.1 uncultured Oscillospiraceae bacterium
ACCGTCGGCGGCATGGAGGACGTGCTGGACATCTACTGCGAGCAGGGCTGCATCCATGTCGATCTGTCCTTCTCCGGCCCCGTGAAGGTCTTCTCCATCCCCGGCCTCGACTACACCATTGAAAAGGCCGAGATCACCACCGGCTGGTCAACCCCCGCTGTCGACGAAAAATACTCCCTCGGCTACTGCGGTGAGATCGCCCACTTCGTAGAAAGCGCCATGAATGACCGCGACGCACATGTCGGCCTGCGCGGCATCGACGGTCTGGAAACCCTCAAGGTCATCAACCTGATCTACAAATCCGCCAAGGAAGGCACCCATATCCGCAACCCCCATAAGGAGGGATAATCATGGAAAAGAATACTCCGGAGCTTCGCATTCCGGTTACGGTCGCAGGCGTTACGTTCAAGAATCCGTTCTACGTCGCCTCCGGCCCGACGACCAAATCCGTGCGCCAGCTCGTGGAAATTGAGCGCACCGGCTGGGCCGCCGCCAGCATCAAGCTGAGCATCGACCCCGCGCCCTACATCAACCGCAAGCCGCGCTATTCCCTGTTCAAGGACCGCAATGCGCTGGCCTTCACGGCGGAAAAGCGCCTGACCTTCGAGCAGGGCCTGCAGCTCATCCGCGACGCAAAGCCGCAGCTGCACGACCTCAAGCTCATGGCCAACATCACCTACGCCGGTGACAACGGCACCGCAGGCTGGGTCAACATGGCCAAAAAGTTCGAGGAAGCCGGTGCGGACATCATTGAGCTGAACATGTGCTGCCCGAACATGAGCTACAATCTGGAGATGACCTCCGGCGGCAGCCAGCACGCGGCCAAGCAGACCGGTGCAAGCATGGGTCAGCACGCCGAGATTGCCGCAGAGATTGTCCGCGCGATCAAAAAAGAGCTGCACATTCCTCTGTTCGTCAAGCTGACGCCCGAGGGCGGCCAGATTGCTCATGTTGCAAAGGCGCTCTACGAAGCCGGAGCAGACGCCGTCGGCGGCACCGGCAACCGCTTGGGCATGCCGCCGATCAACCTCGACGACCCCGGCGCGGCAGCCTTCCATTTGCAGGACGAGCTGTCCATGGGCTGCTATTGCAGCAGCTGGCTCAAGCCGCTGGCGCAGCGCGACACCTATGAGATTCGCAAGGTCTGCGGCCTCGAGCCGCCGATCATGGCGGCGGGCGGCATCACCAACTGGCGCGATGCCGTGGAGATGGTGCTCTGCGGCGGCACGCTGCTGGGCGTGTGCGCTGAGACGCTGATCTCCGGCTACGACATCGTCCGTCCAATGATCGCGGGCCTGCACGAGTACATGCAGTCGCACAACTACTCCGACCTTTCCCAGATGCGCGGCCTGATCGTCCCCGAGGTCAAAACCGCCACGGATGTCACGCTCTACGCAGGCTATGCCCACATCAAGGAGCCGAACCTCTCCGCGCCCTGCAAGAGCGCCTGTCCGCACCACGTGCCGGTGCAGGCCGTCATGCAGAAGGTCGCCAAGGGCGACTACCGCCGCGCATGGGAGCTGCTGACGAACACCAACGCCCTGCAGAACCTCTGCTCCCTCGTCTGCGAGCATCCGTGCGAGGATGCCTGTGTCCGCGGCAGCGTGGATGCATCGGTTAAAATTCGCGAGGTCAAGCGCTTTGTCATGGACTACGGCAAGGCGCAGGGCTGGAAGCCCGCATGGAGCGAGGCCGCCCCGAACGGGCGCCGTGCCGCCGTCATCGGCGCAGGCCCCGCAGGTCTGACCTGCGCAGCCGAGCTGAAAAGAGCTGGCTACGCTGTCACCGTTTTTGAAAAGGAAAAGGAAGCGGGCGGCCTGCTGCGCTATGCCATGCCGAACTATGCAGGCCACCGCGCCGAGCTGCAAAGCACTGTGGAGGATTTGCAGAATGCCGGTGTGGAATTCCGCTTTGAAACCGCGCTCAGCGCCGCCCCCGAGGGCTACGACGCCGTCTTTGCGGCCGCCGGCGCATGGGAGCAGCTGCCCGCCGCAGTGACCGGCGCGGAAAAGGCGCTCGACGCGCGGCAGTTCCTGCTCCGGCTGAACGCCGGCGCCGACTATACCATGACCGGCAGTGTCGCCGTCATCGGCGCGCGCTGGCCCGCCATCGATGCGGCGCGCGCAGCCGTCCGACTGGGCGCGCAGGAGGTTACGCTCCTCGCCCCCGCGGCGCTCCCCACTCGTAGTGCCTACCGTGAAGCGCTGGCGCTTGCCCGCGAGGAGGGCGTGAACGTTCTGGAGCACGCCGCCGTCACCGAGATTGCCGACGGCACGGTTGCCTTCACCCTCGGCGGCGCAAAGATGCAGCTCTCCTGCGACGCCGCAATTCTCGAGCACGCCTATACGGTGCAGAGCTTCTCCGGCGAGAACGTCGTTCTCCCCGGGCGGATCACTAACATCATTTCCGCCATCACCGCCGGTAAAAACGCGGCGGCGCAGCTTGACCGCCTCGTGCGCGGCGAGCGGGCGACCCTTTCGCCGGTTGCGGCGGTCAAAACCGTCAATCCCGAGGCCGTCCGCAAGCGCAGCGGCTATCTGAAAAAGGATCCGAATGTCCTGCGCCTGAACGCGCCCGCCGCCGAACGCAAGGCAGGCTTTGCCCCCTACGAGCGGACGATGACGGAGGCCGAGGCGCAGAAGGAAGCCTCGCGCTGCCTCAACTGCGGCTGCGGCGAGGGCTGCCAGCTCTGCAAGACCATCTGCACGGACTTCGCACCCTATATTGCGGCGGACGACACCATGCAGATTTGTAACAAGGACTGCGTTGCCTGCGGCATGTGCTACAACCGCTGCCCGAACGGCAACATCGAAATGGTCAATCTGGGAGAAAAGGTATAACCTTTGGAGGTATCAGCAAATGCATGAAGTAAATTTTGACATCAGCGGGCAGGTCGCGGTCATTACCGGCGCGGGTGGTATTATCTGCGGCGTTATGGCGCGGGAGATGGCGAAGAAGGGCGCGAAGGTCGC
>CAKUNB010000199.1 GCA_934668285.1 uncultured Oscillospiraceae bacterium
TGCAGTAGCAGTAATAGCCCTTGCATTTCGAGCAATAGCGGAATTCAAGGTCGGGATAATCCACGTCCGTCCGGCCGCAGACGGTGCACTTGTGGCGGTAGGGCCGCGCGGCGGTCTTTTTGTTCTCCGGCGGTGTGGCAATCGGCCGCGTCGGGCGCCGCCTGCGGTAGCCCCTGTGCGGGAAGATGTTTGCCACGTCCCGCCCGAAGGTCAGCGCGTAATTCAGGAAGGCAACGGCTGCCGCCGTCCCAGAAACAACCAGCGCCAGCCAGACCGGCCGGTAAAACACCGTAAACCGCGCGACCTCATAGACGGTCAGGCCGATATCGATCAGCGCCGCCCAACGCATCTTGATAGGAATAACAAAGAACACATAGACTTCCTGCTCCGGCGCAAGCGTTGCAGCAGCGAGGAACAGCGACAGGAGGGCATAATACGGCGTGACGTAAACGTCCATTTTCAGAATCGGATAGAGAATCAGCGCGACGACGCTGGTCAAGAGAATTGCGCCGCCGAAGTAAAGGTTCTGCCGCAGCGTTCCCCAGACGCTTTCCAGTAGTTTCCCAATCCACCAGAAAAAATAAGCGCTCAGCAGCAGTTTGTAAAAGCTGATCACACCGCCGCCGTAGGAAAAGCAGTAAGTAAACACGTAGGAAAACAGCCGCCAAACCTGCCCGTGCAGAATTTTGGCGCTGTCATAGCAAAGCGCAGAGTAGATTCCGCTGCCGTTTGCAATCGTGCAGTAGCAGTAGATCAGCACATTCGCCAGCATGACAAACAGCATCAGATTCGGAATGCCCTTGTCGCGGTTGCGTACCAGCCAGCGGTGATACTTCGTTCGCAATTGTTTCATCGAATTCCTCCTTTGGAATTTCTGCCCTTTATTGTAGCCGATTTTTCTCTTTTTGTCCATGAATTTCCTGTAAATTTTAGTGTAAGGAAACGCTTCCTTGAAAAAAGTCCGTTCTTATGGTATGATAAACAAAAAACGAGGAGGCTGCTGCCAATGAGCCACGTCAGAGATATGTCCCTTGCGGAGTACGGGCGAATGAAAATCGAATGGGTGCAGGATTTCATGCCCGCCCTTTGCGCCATCCGTGACCGTTTCGCTGAGGAAAAGCCCTTTGCGGGCAAAAAAATCACCATTTCCATCCACATGGAGGCAAAGACCGCGTTTCTGGCGCTCTGCCTCGCGGCGGGCGGCGCGGAGGTGCACGCAACAGGCAGCAATCCGCTGTCCACGCAGGACGATGTTGCGGCGGGTCTGGCCTCGATGGGCGTTGCCTGCTACGCGATGCACGGCGTGAGCGCGAAGGAATATGAGCAGCTGCTCGTCGAGGCGCTCTCCTGCCATCCCGATCTCATTATTGACGACGGCGGCGACCTTTTAGACCTGCTCAGCGGCGAATATGCCCATTTGGGCGATAAAATTATCGGCGGCGCGGAGGAAACCACCACCGGCATCCACCGTCTGCGTGCGCGGGCGAAGGCGGGCGTGCTCCCCTTCCCGATGATGAACGTCAACGATGCCAAGTGTAAGCATTATTATGACAATAAATACGGCACCGGCCAGTCCGTGTGGGATTCCATCATGCACACAACGAATCTCCTCATCGCAGGCAAGACCGTCGTCGTCGCGGGCTACGGCTACTGCGGCCGCGGCGTGGCAATGCGGGCCAAGGGCATGGGTGCGGACGTGATCGTTACCGAAATCGACCCGATCAAGGCACTCGAGGCATCCATGGACGGTTGCCGCGTGATGCCGATGGACGAGGCAGCAAAGCAGGGCGACATTTTCGTCACCACCACCGGCTGCCGCGACGTGATCACGACCCGCCATTTCGAGGTCATGAAAAACAACGCCTTCCTCTCCAACGCCGGTCACTTCAACGTTGAGGTCAACGCCGAGGCGCTGAAAAAGATGGCGGTGCGCGTCTTCAAGCGCCGCAACGACATCGTCGGCTACGAGCTGCCGGACGGCCGCATTCTGAATCTGCTGGCCGAGGGCCGTCTGGTCAACCTCGCCTCCGGCAACGGCCATCCGGCCGAGATCATGGACACCAGCTTCTCCGTGCAGGCGCTGTCGCTGGAATACATGCTGAAAAACGGCGCGGGCCTTGACCGTCAGGTCTACGAGGTGCCGCAGGAGATCGACGACGCCGTGTCGCTGCTGAAGCTGAACGGCGCGGGCCTACACATCGACCGCCTGACGGACGAGCAGGTCGCCTATCTCTCCGGCTGGCAGGTGTAAGCAATGAAGCTCTATTTCAAGCAGCGCTTTTTCTCGTGGTTTGACAGCTACGACATTTACGGCGAGGACGGGCAGACGCTCTATACCGTCGAGGGCAAGCTTGCATGGGGGCACAAGCTGCACATCATGGATTCCGCCGGAACACATATCGCCACGGTCAAGGAGGTCGTGCTGACCTTCCTGCCGCGCTTTGAGCTGTACCTCGGCGAGCAGTACATCGGCTGTATTCAGAAGAAATTCTCCCTCTTCCGCCCGCAGTACCAGATCGACTGCAACGGCTGGCAGGTGCAAGGCGACTGGATGGAATGGGACTATCGCATTACCGGCGCGGGCGGCCAGCTCGTCGCCTCAGTGAGCAAGGAGCTGTTTCACCTGACCGATACCTACGTCATCGAGGTCAACGATCCCCGCGACGCGCTTTGCGCCCTGATGCTGACGCTTGCAATCGACGCAGAAAAATGCTCCAGAAAATAAAAAAATGCTGCAAAGCCGAGGCTTTGCAGCATTTGAGCGTGTCAAAAAGCTCCCCCGCGTGTCATTGCGAGGAGCGAAGCGACGTGGCAATCTCGTGCAGGCAGTTACGAATTCGCCGAAAACTACCAGAAAATCAAGACTATTCCGCGAGATTGCCACGGCCGCAAGCGGCCTCGCAATGAC
>CAKUNB010000200.1 GCA_934668285.1 uncultured Oscillospiraceae bacterium
ACTTTTGAAAACGGTCACAAAGCCATAGCGGAGACCGCCTTCAATATGCACACAGGCTATCCCTTCACCATGTATGCAAAAATCATGGGCTCAAAGGCTGCGGCAGAGCTGACCTACCGCGCAGGCTACGACATCAACCAACGCGACGGCGCGTTTGCCGAGCTGAAAATTTTCCGTGAGGGGCAGCCGGTCGAGATCATTTCGCTGGAGCAGTACGATGCGTATCGCGCAGAGATTGCCTACTTCCTTGAGTGCCTTGATCGGGGCGTAAAGCCCGCCGTTGTCACCGCTGAGGACAGTGTTGAGGTCATTCGTACGGTAAACGCCATTCGTCGATCCGCCGATACCGGCAGCATTGTCGAGCTTCGGCGATGAAACCCGTCTTTCTGACCGATATTGACGGCACATTGGTGCGTCGGGACGTTCCGCTGCCCGACACGGTCGTGGCAGCGGCGCACGGTTACACGGCGCGGGGAGGGCTGCTTGCGGTCTGCACCGGTCGTTCTGTCGTTGCCGCGCGGGAAATCGCACAGCGGCTCGGTGTGAATCTTCCCTGTATTCTCTACGGCGGTGCATCGCTCTATGATTTTCAGACCGAGCGGCACGTTTACCTTCATCCGTTCCGTTGGAATATTCTCGATGGTGTTGCCCGCGTTTTGGAATGCCATCCGCAGATCAGTATGCAGGTTTTCACCGCAGAGGACATCTATGTGCTGCGGCGCAATGCAAGACTGAACGCGCGCGGCGTAAAGGAAGAAAACCTCGGAGCGTTGCGGCGTCTCTCAGAGGTGCGGGGCGATGTCATCAAACTGGTAATGTGCTGCGACGACCCGCAGGAGCTTTCGGATTGTCGGGCATATTTTCCGCCGAAGTATTGCGATTTTGCGTTTGCAAGTCGGAATTTTGCGGACGTGGTCGCCGCCGGCAGCAGTAAGGTCGATGCAATGCGTGCGCTCTCTGCCGCGATCGGTGTTCCCTTGGAACGCTTCTGTGCTGCCGGCGATGCCCTGAGCGATCTGCCGATGCTGCGTCTTGCCGGAGCCTCGTTTGCTCCGGAGAATGCGGTCGAGGAGGTTCGGAACGCCGTCGGTCATATCGTGCCCGACGTAAGCTGCGGCGGCATGGCAGAGGCGTTTGCCATTGCTGCCGATAAAATCTGACGAATTATCCGAAAGGAGCAATCACCATGAAAAACATCCTCTGCTACGGCGATTCCAACACCTGGGGCTATGACTACACGACCTATGACCCGGCGCTCGGCTCCGGACGGCGCATGGCTTTTGACGAACGCTGGCCCGGCCGTGTACAGCTTGCACTGGGGAGCGAGTACCGCATTGTTGAAGATGCGCTCAACGCCCGCACCAATTTGCAGGACGACCCGTATTTCCCGCACCGCCACGGGCTGCACAGCCTCGAGGTCGCCCTCGACGCACAGGCGCCGTTGGATCTGGTCATTATTCAGATGGGCGTAAACGAGCTGAAGCATATGTTCAACCTGACTGCCGGTATGATCGCATTCGGCGTGGAAAAGCTGGTCGCTGCAGCACAGCAATCGTATTACGGTTATCCCGTACCGAAGGTTCTTTTGATTGCGCCGGCACCGGTGCGGAAGGACATTGCGGATATGATCTTCGGCTTCAGCTACGGTCCGCTGGCGTACGAAAAGAGCGTACAGTTGGGTGCCCTGTACCAGGAGATCGCGCAGCGGTACGGCTGCGGCTTCCTTGACTGCGCAGCTCTGGATTTCGAGATCAATTCGCTCGACGGGCTGCACTATTCTAAACAAGACCATGCAAAGCTGGCGGATGCCGTTGTTCTGAAAATCAAGGAGATGCTGGGCTGATCGCATACGCAATGCAAAGGAATACGCCGAGACGACTATCCGATTGGTTCTTGTTCGTTTATCTGCCTCGGAGTTTTTGCTCGGCTTCAGCGTGTCGAAAAGCCCTTTTCGGCACGTCGGCAGACCGCAAAGAAGCTCGGAATACGTTGTTTTTGTAAATCAAAATGCGGAGAGCGAAAACCCATGAAACAGTAAGCCGATTTTGACGATTAGGGACTTTTTTGACAGTCTGGCAAAATCCGACAGTTAAAAAACTGTCGGATTTTTACGCATATTACCAACTTTTCTTTACTCCATATCAAGTATTTCAATATAGCCGATCAGGATATCGCTGTATTGCAGGGTATGCTTTTTCGGCGAACCGCTGCTTCGTTCTTCAATTTGAAAAATGTGCGGGTAAATGCCGGTAATCGTTACCTGCTCATTTTTCAGATTGATTTTCGGATTCGTTAACGCCACATTTATGCGAATATGCGGATCGGTTTTGTAGAGTCTCTGAAGCTTGGCTCTTATCGTATCAAGAGAGTTCATTTTCTGCCTCCGTAAAGCAATAAGGTAAGCCGCCCGATATGCTCAGGCGGCTTTGGGGACTTATTCGAAGTATTCGGAAACATCAGCTTTGTCGTTGTACTGCTTTCTGACATGAACTACAACAGAGCCGTCTTCCTGCTCGACGGTGGGATTCCTCCGTAACAGAGAAAATGCCCACGATCTGACGGGCAAAAAGCTGCAAGAGGACAATGCCGATGAGTATGATAACGGAAACATAAAGAAGTCCGTACCGAATGCTCTGTGACACTCGCGCTTTGTTCTTTGCGCCGAAGTTGTAGGAGATGATGGGGATGGAAGCGTTATTCAGCCCATGCCGCCCCGGCCACACCCATAGCGGGACAGCCGAAAAGCCCGTAGATCATAATGGGGTCGAGAACGATATTTGTAATTGCTCCGGCGAGCTGACAAATCATAGTGATGGTCGTTTTCCCTGTTCCCATCACGATTTTTTCAAGGCACATATAGCCCAAAGTGCCAAGAGAGAAAACCGTAATAATGCGGAGGTAAGTCG
>CAKUNB010000201.1 GCA_934668285.1 uncultured Oscillospiraceae bacterium
GGTGTATTCCTCCGGCTCAACGGCGGCATACAGGACGGCGGTTTTTCCCTTCGGGATCAACATTTCTTCCACGTTCAGCGAAACGCCGGTTGCGTTGACTTCATATGAAACAAAGTCATATCCGTATTCATCCGCATAGTTTTGCGCGTAGCTGCCTGTTCTGCCGTAAATGACAGTGCGGTCGGGGTAGGACAGTGCATTGCCCGCCATCGTTGTGACATTTGCCGGTATCATGATTACTTTCAGCGAAGGGCAGACGTTAAAGGCATTCGATCCGATCGTAGTCACGCGGCGCGGAATTACGACGTTGTTCAGCACGGAGCAATCCATAAAGGCGGCCTCGGGGATGCTGGTCAGGGCACTGCTCAGCTTGAGAGAAGCCAGACTGTCACAGCTGTAGCAAAGGTAGGTGCCGAACGAGGTGACGGTGTTTGGAAGGCTCAGGCTTTCCAGCGCGTCACAGTCGTAGAAGCATTGGTTCCCAATACTTTTTGTTCCGTCAGGAATTGCAATTGTCTGAAGTGCATCGCAATTATAGAAGACCTTTTCGCCAACTGTTTCCAGACCGACGGGGAGGGAAACAGTTTTCAATGCGGAGCAGCCGCTGAACACACTGTTCCCGATTGCCGTCAAGCTGGCAGGCGCGGTAAAGCTCTCCAGCGCAGTGCAGCCGGACAGTAAGAAATCCGGAAGCTTTACGGTGTTCTCGGGAAGGCGTACTTCAACGAGCGAGGTGCAGTCAGACAACGCGTATGTTCCAATAGACGTCACAGATTCGGGGAAGATGATACGCTCTAGCGCGCTGCATTTACGGAAAGCACTCTCGCCGATTGCTGCAATTTTTTCTGACCAGTTGATTTCTGTCAGTGCTGTGCAGCCCTGGAATGCGCCGGTTCCAACGGTGTTTACCAGCCGCGGCAGGGCAATGGAGGTCAGCGACGGACAATTGCAGAAGGTGTACGGCTCAATGACCTTGCGCGCCGCAGGCAGCTTGACGGAGGACAGGCTTTTGCAGTTTGCGAAATCATACGTCCCCATTTCCGTTACAGAGCTTGGAATCACGACGCTTTCCAACCCAGCGCCGTCAAACACGTGCGAGCCGAGCTTCATAATGCGGTCGTGAATCTCGATGTGCTTCAGTGACTCACAGCCATAGAAGGTGTAGTCGTTGATTGCGGTGATTTTCTCCGGAAGATTGACCGTTTCCAGACTGGCGCAGCTATAAAAGGCGGAGGCGCCGATTTCAATCACAGAGCTTGGCAAGGAAACCTCGGTCAGCGTCTTTTTGGAGTACGTGCTCAAAAATGCGCCGCCTCCGACATGCGTAATTCCGTCTTCTACCACTACTTTTGCAATACCGGACATTCGGCCATTCAGCCAATCCTGTGGTATTTTTCCGCTGGCGCAGCGAACATTCAGTGTGGTATTGTTGTCGAGAAATGCGGAATTGATCCAAATTGCGCCTCTATAATCACGAGAAGATGAATTAAAATTAAAAACTGTAGTATCTGCAATGCTGACTGTTTCCAAGCTTGTACAACGAGAAAATGCTTCGTTATATATATTGACGATTGTTGTTGGGATATACAGAACCTTTAGGCTGCGGCAGTCCGCAAAGCAACTCGTGTTGATGTACGTCAGCGTCTCAGGGAAAACGACAGAAGTCAGACTGCTGCAAGACTGGAAGGCAGAGGCTCCGATATCAGTCAAACCATTCGGAAGGCTTACGCTTTCCAAGCTGGCGCAGCCATAAAATGCGTTATCCAAGACTTTCACCAAACCCCGCGGGAAGGTGATTGCAGGCAAGCTTTTGCAGTATTCAAAGGCGGAGCTGCCAATTGTGGTCAGCGTGGATGGCAGGCTCACGCTGCGCAGGGAGGAACAACCGCTGAACGTTGAAGAGTTCAGTGTCACGATTCCTTCGGGGACTTTAATTGCTGTAAGGTTTCCACAACCTTGAAATGCACTTCCGCCAATTTCGGCTGCAATCTCCGGGTCACCGGCTGGCATGGTGATCTTTGCAGCAGCACTGTCTTCAAACGCAGAGGCTCCGATTTTTACAACGGTCGATGGCAGGACAATTTCTGTAACTGTATTATACTTGGAGCTTGTGGTATTTACCTTGAATGCCGCTGTACCAATTTCGGTAATCCCTTCTTCGACAACAATTTTTTTAATACCATATTGTCTGCCATAGCCATATTTAGTATTTCCATAACTATACAAATACTCTGATGAAATACAGCCGGTATCCTTTGTAATAAACAAAGTGGTGTTTGTTCCACTGAAGATGCTGTAGTAGTCAGAGGTAGCTTTAAAGTTGACACTATCAGGTGCATAAACGGCTTGCAATGATGTGCAATCATCAAATGCATGAGATGACACAGAAACTCCTCGTGGCAATGTAATCTCTGTCAAAGCGCTGCAACCATAAAATGCGTTATAACCGATACTTTTGACTGTGGAGGGAATTGACACACTCGACAGATTTTTGCAGTTTTTAAAAGTAGCTAAACCAATGGAAGTAAGTCCTTTTGGAAGGTAGATGGAACGAACTGCGTCTTTGTGATAGAATATCGATGTATTGTAATAATAGTCACCTTCTAAACCCACAACAGGATATCCGTCGATTGTAGCCGGAATGGTCAGGGTTGCGGCGGTTCCGTTGTAGCGGGTAATGGTTGCCTCACCATTGCTGACAGTATATTCCCAAAGGGTCACCGTTTCTCCGCTGGCAGTGGTGTATTTGCTGCTGCCGCTGTTAAAGCTGGGGTTAAAGTAGCGGGAGCTGGGATTTGTATAGTAGCCGTTGTCTGTTACTCCCATTGTGCAGGCGCTGACCAGCAGGCCATCCTCCATGTGATAATGCAGCCGGATCGGGCTGGTATCAGCATCCCAGAGG
>CAKUNB010000202.1 GCA_934668285.1 uncultured Oscillospiraceae bacterium
GTGTGCAGCACGGCGTGATGCTCAAAGGCGGTGGAAATAATGTGCTTCTTTCCCTTCTTCTCGCCGAGGATCGCAGCGGAAAGAATGGCCTGATTGTCCGCCTCGCTACCGCCGGACGTAAAGTAAATTTCTCTTGCGTTGCAGCCGAGGCAGGCCGCAATCGTTTCGCGCGAGCACTGCAGGGCCTCCGCCGCGTCCTGTCCAATCGAATGCAGGCTCGACGGATTGCCGTAATGGGTCGTCAGATACGGCATCATGGCCTCCAGCGCCGTCTTGCTCAGCTTCGTCGTCGCCGCATTATCGGTATAAATCATTGTGTCACCTCGTTCTGTGTTCTTGAGACTGTATTATAATTCCTATTTCCTACTTTGTCAATAGGTTATGTAGATTTTGTAAAAATCATGCATCCACCTGACCGGCAATCACATCGGCAAGCGTAATTCCGTCAAGATACGCGTCAACAAGCTTCTGCAAGCCCTGCCAGATCGGGAGCGTTTCGCAGTCCGAGCAGCGCGGGCACGGGTTTTCCTGCCCTTCGAGGCACGACACCGGTGCCATGCTGCCCTCGGTCACGCGGATGATCTCGCCGACGGTATACTCCTCCGGCGCCTTGATCAGCCGGTAGCCGCCGCCCGCGCCGCGCGAGGTGCGCAAAAGTCCCGCGCGGTTCAGCTCCGGAATAATCTGTTCCAGATATTTCTTGGAGATCCCCTCGCGCTCCGCAATTTCCTTCAGCGGAACATAGCCGTCGCTCTGATGCTTTGCAAGATCCAGCATCATCCGCAGTGCATACCGG
Organism: uncultured Oscillospiraceae bacterium; assembly: GCA_934668285.1. Classification (GTDB taxonomy): domain Bacteria; phylum Bacillota; class Clostridia; order Oscillospirales; family Oscillospiraceae; genus JAZOXB01. Next base: position 797 of record CAKUNB010000202.1, read on the forward strand.
CCTCTGGTTGAAATCATCATGATTCGCACCGTCCTTCCATTACCCCTATTATACGATAGACTTTGTAGGATTTCAATAGCCAACCGGCCACATTTTTCAGCGGCCGGTTGGAAACATATTATCGCAGCTCGGCGAGGAAGGTAATCCTGCCGTCGTGGTAGCTTGCATGAATCGTGCCGTGGTGGCCTTCTGCGATTCCCCGCGCAACAGAGAGACCGATGCCGAAGCCGCCCGCCGTGCTGCGCGAGGGGTCGGCACGGTAGAAGCGGTCAAAGAGCTTGTCCGTCTCCCTGGAGAGCGCCGCGTCGCAGGCGTTGACCGTACGCAGCGTCACGCCCCTGCGCGATTGGGTCAGCGAGACGGCAATCGGCGTGTCCGGCTCGGCGTACTTGACTGCATTGTCCAGCAGAATGGACACCAGTTGCCGCACGGCGTACTCATCGCCGCGATAGGTCAGGTTTTCGGCAAGCTCGGCGGTCAGCTCGTGCCCCTTCGCCTCGGCAAAGTCGCGGAAGGACTCGACCGTCTCGCTCACCGCGCTGCTGACGTCGAACGGCTCGAGCTTGAGCGGCGAGCTTTCCTCATCCATGCGGGAGAGCGTGACGAGAGAATTGACCAACTCCGTCAGCTTCTCCGTCTGTGCCTGCGCCTTGTCGATCCACTTCTGCTTGCCTGTCTCCATTTCCAGCACGCGGAGGCTGGTTGCAATCACCGTAATCGGCGTTTTCAGCTCGTGGCTTGCGTCGGTGATGAACTGCTTCTGTCGCTCGGCACTGCGAACGACCGGATCGATCGCCCGGCGCGACAGCAGCACGACCAGCAGGAACACGAGCAAAATGCACCCCGCGTCCGCCGCCAGCGACCACAGCAGCACCGTCCGCACAGCCCGCTGCTCCTGATAGGCATCGAGGAAAATCGCCATATTCCGATCCTCGCCGTTGTCCGCAACGAGGAAGCGGTAGTCGCCATAATGTCCGTAGCCCGCTCCGTTTTCCAGCGCGGCGGCGAGATACTGTGCGGTATCCTCCTCCGAAACAGAGGCGATTTTATCCAGCTCGGCCTGCGTCAGTTCGCCATCGTCCGTGTAGCGCAGGACGAAAAAGCGGGTGGAAAACGGCGTTTCCGCCGTAAACGGGCCGTCCTTACCCTTGCGCAGGTCGAGCGGCGGCTGCTCGGGCGGGTCTGGTATAGTTTCCGTTCCGTCCGGCGGCTCCGGCGGCTCGTCCGTCCGCGCGGAGATGGGAATCGTCCCCTGGTTTTCGTAAATTAAATCCAGCGTCTGCCGCAGGTCGGCGTCGGTCGACCAGTAATTTGCGGCGTTCAGAATCACCGTCAGCAGCAGCATGACCGCCGCGACGGAGAGCGTAGCGATCCAGATAAAGCGGTTGCGCAGCCGTTTGATCATAGCGTGTCCTCCAGCGCGTAGCCGAGGCCGCGGTTGGCCCGAAGCTGAACGCGGGAGCCAATGGTCTTCAGGCGCTTGCGCAGATTGGAGATGTTCACCCAGACGACGTTGATCTCCGCCTCGGCGTCCCAGCCCCAGACCTTTTCCATGATGCGCTCGGCGGAAAAGACCTGCCGCGGCGAACGCATGAACAGTTCCATGATCTGAAATTCCCGCCCGCTCAGGCGCACCGTCTGCTCGCCGCAGGTCAGAACGCCGCTCGTCGGATCGAGCGTCAGGTCACCGCAGCACAGCAGCGTCGGCTGATACGCCTCGCTCCGGCGCAGGATGGCCCGCACGCGGCTGAGCAGCTCGTCCGGATCGAATGGCTTGGGCAAATAGTCGTCCGCTCCGGCGTTAAAACCGGCAATGCGGTCATTTTTCTGCCCCTTTGCCGTCAGCATCATGATCGGCGTTTTCACGCCCTCCTGCCGCAGGCGCTCGAGCACCTGAATCCCGTCCATCTTCGGCATCATCACGTCGAGAATGACGGCATCGTAAGCGCCGCTCACGGCGTATTCATACGCGTCAAAGCCGTTGTGCACGGCGTCAACGGAAAAATGGTTCTTTTCAAAAAAGACCGTCAGCGCTTCGGCAAGATCGAGTTCGTCCTCCGCAATCAGCAGCCGCATGGTCAACCCTCCTCA
>CAKUNB010000203.1 GCA_934668285.1 uncultured Oscillospiraceae bacterium
GTCAGAACGGCGTGGCTGCGGGAAATTGTGGGGAAATTTACGATAATATCGCTGTTTTTCGCGCGGCCGATGATGTTCTCCCAATGGGTGATCGGCAGCTGCTGCCCGTCCGGCATGACCAGCCACGCCCACGTTTCCGGCTCGCGGCGGAAACGCAGCATCGGCTTGGCGCAGCGCCAGAGCAGCACAATCGCCAGCGCGGGCGCAAGATAGCGCCAGATTGCGCAGAGCGTCGCGGCAAGGCCATTCCCCTCCGCCTGCAGGTATTCGCTGAACTGATAAAATACGGAGTCCATTACTCTCCCCCTTCCGGTAAAGCAAAAGCGGGAGCAGCTCCCGCTTTTGTAAAGAGGTTATTCGTCGTCGTAATCCTCGTCGTCCTCCGGATCGACCGTCATATCATAGGCCGGATCATAGGAGGCGAAGGATGCGCTGGCCGGTGCCTTGACCGGCAGGTCCTCCACGCACTTGAGCGTGTAGTAAACCTCCGACGGCGTTGGGTAACCCTTCTTCGACAGCCGCTTGTTGATGCGATCGGTGATGAGCGTGTAGACCACCGCGAAGAACGGAACGCCAAGCAGCATGCCGGTCACGCCAAAAATGCCGCCGAAAACCAGAATCGACACCAGCACCCACAGGTCGGAGATGCCGAGCTTCTCGCCGAGGATGCGGTTTTGCAGAATGTTGCCGTCGATCTGCTGCAAAATCAGGATGAAAATCAGGAACCACAGCGCGTAGATCGGCTTGACCATCAGCAGCAGCAGCGCCGACGGGATCATGCCCAGCAGCGGGCCGAAAAACGGGATGATGTTCGTCACGCCGACCATCACGGCAATCAGCATGGCATACGGCAGGCCCATAATCAGCACGCCAAAGTAAGTGATAACGCCGACGATGAGCGAGTCAAGCAGCTTGCCGATCACGTAGCCGCCGAAAATTTTGTTCGTGCGCCGCGCGATCTCAAACAGGCGGTTGGCGTGATCCGCGCGGAAAAGCGAAACGGTCAGCTTTTTCGTCTGCGCACAGAGGGACTTCTGATAAATCATGATGTAAATTGCCGCGACGATGCCAAGCAGGATATTGAACACACCCATCACAACGCTGTACAGCGAGCTTGTCAGGCTTGCGACGAACGAAGCGATATCAATGCTCTTGAGCCAGTTGGTCAGGTATTCGAGCAGGGAGTCCAGATTCGCGTCGAACCACGTTTCAATCGGCGTGCCGCCGAAGGTGCGGCTGACCCAGCCGCTGACGGAGGTATAAGCCGCGTCCAGCCGCTCCTGCTGCAAAAGGTCCTCCAAGCTGGAAACAATGCTCGGCACGATCATTGCAATCAACGCGTACAGCGCGGCGACAAGAATCAGCACCGCCATGACGATACCGACGACCTTGGCCGTCCGCTGGACGGTTTTTTCCTTGAATTTCCGCCGCGACATCAGCTTGACCGTCAGCTTGTCGAAAAACTTCGCAATCGGATTCATCAGATACGCGAAGAAGCAGCCGTAGAGGATCGACGAGATGATGTCCAAAAATTCCAGAATCAGGTCGTAAAAGCCGCGCAGATTGGAAAAGACGATCCAGAACAGCGAACCGGCCACGAACACCAGAAAGGCCGTGAGGCCCCATTTGAAATATTTTTCGTTTCTGTGTATCTTCATATGCAGCCCTCTCCTCTGAAAATTCTCTTATAAGAATACCACGAAGTCGGGCAAACGTCAAGCGTTGATCGCTCAGCGCAGCGCGTTACTGCTGTTGAGGACCGTTGCACTGTAGAGAAACAGCACATCCTTGCCCGTAAAATCCACGAAGCGGCTTAGAAGCTCCGGCGCGATATAGCGGATGTCGATGAGCGTAATCTTGGCATAACCCTGCGCAAGCAGCGGTGCAATGCTGCTGCCGTAGGAATCGCGGAATAAAATCAGCTCCTTGTCCGTCGCGGCGTTCGGATTTTCAATCGTCAGAAGGGCGCGTGAGCCTGAGAGAAACAGCGCATAGGGGTCCTCTCCCATCGCCGCGTCCAGATCATAAACCGCCGTCCACCGCTCGGCCTCGTAGTCATAGACGCGGCAGGCAGCTATGGCCTCATTCGTTAGATAGCAAAACGTATCCGGCGCAAGCTCCAAGGGGTACTGCCCCGCATACGAGCCGCGAAACGGCGCGTCCAGCGTCACGGTCTCATAGGCCGCGCCGAGCTGCCATCCCATCGCCAGCGCCAGTTGCTCCGCCGCCGGCACCAGTGCCTCCTGCCGCCAGTGCGGGTCGGTGTGATAGTACGACGTCAGGTCAAGCTGCCCCGTCAGGTCGATATAGCTTGCATACGGCATCGCGGTGCAGAGCTGCTCGGTCAGCGCAGCGTAGTCCATCTTGGGATAGGCCGCGTCCGTGTAATAATTCTTATCCGGAACAATGGACAGATAAATCGCCCCGGCATCCTGCAAGCACAGGTCGTAGACCCGCCGGAAGCGCTCAGCCGCGTTGTCCACGGAGGCCGTATCCAGCGGAAAGTCCAGCTTTGCGATAAAGCCGTTCTGCTCATACAGGCCGTTGTAATCCTTCTGGCGCAGCAGCCTCAGCGCTGTCAGCGCCTTTACCCCGCGCAGCTCGTCGCGCATCGGGAACTGATCGAGCGAATAGGCTTCAAACCGCTCCATAAACGACCCGTTCCAAAGCGTCGTGCCGTTCAGCTCCGGAAACTGTGCCAGCGCCCGGCGCTCGGTCACGGACCGCTGCTCGTCGGGCTTCAGGATGCTCCAGCCGCAAAAGCCGAGCAAGACGGCCAGCAGCAGGACAACCGTGATGATATTTTTCGTTTTCGTTCCCATCGCAGCCTCCTAAAAGCGGAAATAGAGGAAGGGATTGAACGACCCGTCCACAAGATAGGCCGTGC
>CAKUNB010000204.1 GCA_934668285.1 uncultured Oscillospiraceae bacterium
GCAATACGCTGCTGGCCGAGGCGCTGGGCGAGATTCTGAACACCCTGACCGAGCGGGAGGCCGACGTGCTGCGGCTGCGCTTCGGTATGTGCGACGGCAAGACGCATACGCTGGAGGAGGTCGGCCAGATTTTCGGCGTGACAAGAGAGCGCATTCGCCAAATCGAAAATAAGGCCATCCGCAAGCTGCGCCACCCGAGCCGCGCAAAGAAGATTCGTGATTTCTATTGCTGAGCATTAGCCCCCGGACGACAAGTCCGGGGGCTTTTTCGCATGAGAAAAGCTTGATATTGAGAAGGAAAACGCTCCTCTATGCGCAGGGGCCGAGGTGGGGTACGGATTGCCATAGCCCAGTCAGGGCCTTGCAGTGACAGGGAGCGGTACTTTTTAGATTTCACAAGTTAGCTGTGGTGAATTTGCATACAAAATGCATGAATGAATATTTGGCGGTTCAAACGGAATAGCGAGAACGAATTGTGCAAAACGTACAGATTCTCTAAAATTAGAACTGAGCACGAGCGTCAAAAATGATATTTTTCAACAAAAAAATGATGAAACCAAAAAAATTTTTCGCTTGCATTTCTATACGAGCCGTGCAATAATTATACGCATCGTAAATGGTCGCGGTGTATCCGACCGCGGCAAAGAGAAAGGATGGATGATGCAATGCACAAAAAACTGATCGCGTTGCTGCTGGCGTGTGCGCTGGTGGTTTGCCTTGTGCTGCCGGTGTCCGCTGCGGAAGCTCCGGCGCTGTTTGGCACGGCGACTGCGGCCAACGGCACGATCACGGTAACGCTCAGTCTTTGCGGCGGCAGCGCGGCGCGCAGCGGAGCGTTTACGCTCAACTACGACACCTCGCTGAAGCTCAGCAAGACGGAAAAGGGTATGCCCCTGACCTCGGTCAACACCCTGAAAAACGGCAAGGTCGTTTGTCACTGGGTCGGCGCCGCCGGTGAGACGGACAGCCCGGTTCTTACGCTGCAATTCACACACGCAGCGAGCAAGAGCTACAGCTTCGCCGTTACCGGCGCGAAGACGACCGACAAGAGCTACAAGACGACCAAGATCGACGATTTCCCGATCAACGTCTATGTGGCCTGCAACGGGACGAACTGCCCCTCGAAGTCCTATTCCGACGTTGACCAGTCGCAGTGGTATCATAACGCGGTTGACTATGTTCTCGGGAACGGCCTCATGAACGGCACGGAGAAGAACGTCTTCTCGCCGGACGAGACGCTGACGCGCGGCATGGTCGTCACGGTCCTCGGCAGAGCGGCGGGCGTAAAGACCACCGACTACACCGGTTCGAGCTTCAAGGACGTCAAGGCCGGCAGCTGGTGCGCGGCGTATGTCGCGTGGGCTGCGGAAAAGAACATCGTCAACGGCTATGGCGACGGCACCTTCAAGCCGGATCAGGACGTGACCCGTGAGGAAATGGTCACGATGCTCTACCGCTACTGGCAGAGCACGGGCAAGACCGCGCAGATGGACGCCTCCGCGCTCAATGCCTTCAAGGATAAGGCGAAGGTTTCCTCTTGGGCGCTGCCTGCAATGCAGTGGGCGGTTGCAAACGGCGTTGTCAACGGCGTCAGCAGCACGAAGCTGGAGCCGGACGGCCAGGCGACCCGCGCACAGTTTGCGAAGATCGTCATGGTCTGCCTCGAAAATCTCAAGTGAAAGGAGCGCAGGATAGAAAATGAAGCATTGGAGCATGAAACGTGTGTTCTCCCTGCTGCTGGTGCTGTGCATGGTCACCGGCCTGCTGTCCGGCGTTTCCGTAACGGCAGCGAATCAGAATATTCCTTATGAGGAGATCCCGCTCGACGAGTTTCCGCTTTCCGCGGAGGATAGCTCGGCTGACGATACGACCGACGAGCAGGAGGCTCCGTATGCCGACACCGACGTTGTTCGCGTGTTTGTGGTGCTGGAGGACAAGCCGGTCCTTCAGCAGGGCTTTGCGACCCGCGGTATCGCGCATAACTTCGCTGCAGAAGCAGCCTCCAAGAAGCTGGTTGCAAAGCAGGAAACCTTGGCAAAGAAAATTTCTTCCGAGGTCCTGTCGGGCGATGAACTGACGGTCCATTGGAATCTGACCCTTGCGGCAAACGCCATGTCCGTCGATCTGCCCTATGGCAAGATGGACGAGGTTGCTGCGCTTGCGGGCGTTAAGAGAGTTGCGCTTGTCCAGCAGTATACCCTCGACCCGCGCGAGGAGGCCGACCTCAACACCATTTCCTCCGGCACGATGATCGGCAGCTATAACACCTGGCTCGAGGGCTACACCGGCGCAGGCTCCCGGATCGCCATTATCGATACGGGTCTGGATACCGACCACCCGTCGTTCAGCGGCGCGGCGTTCGATTACAGCCTCATGGTGACCTCGATGAAAAATGACAAGCAGCTCGAGGACTATGATCTTCTGACCCCTGCGAAAGTTGCCGAGGTTCTGCCGAAGCTGCACGCGGCCGAGCGCTATGAGGGCCTGACCGGCAACGCGGCCTATGTCAACAGCAAGATTCCCTTCGGCTTCAACTATATCGATGCCGATCTTGATGTGACCCACGACAACGACTCTCAGAGCGATCACGGCACGCACGTTGCCGGTATTGCGACGGCCAACCGCTATGTTGAGAATGCCGACGGCACCTTTACCTACGCGAAAAACGGCGTGGTCGGCGTTGCGCCGGACGCACAGGTTCTTGTGATGAAGGTGTTCGGCAAGAATGGCGGCGCATATGCCGACGATTACATTGCCGCGATCGAGGATGCCATCGTTTTGGGCTGCGACAGCGTGAACCTGTCCCTGGGCTCGGCGAGCGTTGGCTTCACGACTGCCGGCGACGCGTATTTTGACAGTGTAATGG
>CAKUNB010000205.1 GCA_934668285.1 uncultured Oscillospiraceae bacterium
GTTCCTCAGCGAGGTCGATCACGAAAAATATCCGGACTGCAAGCAGGCCTATCGGTTCGAATTACAGGAAATTGAGAGCGTCGCAAAGCGCTGAACGCGCGGAATCGTAGAAAAGACGAGCCCCAGCCCCGGGGCTCGTCTTTATGGGATATTGCGGGGACTTGCTCGGCGCAAAATGCCGCATTGCGATCCGAGCTAAGCAGGCCGAAAGAGAAACCAACACAGGCACCAGCCATTTTTTAAGGCTGCCGCCGTGCTTTGTCCCTCTTATGTAAGCCGCCAAATCCTCCCCTTTGGATTCTGGCTGCTACTGCTATAGAATAATACATATTGTAGGATTTGTCAAGTGTTTTCCGGCAAAATTGACTACTTTTTCTTCCACAATGTTATCTAACAAGTTCTCAAAGTCACCCGCTCCACCGTACGCATCCCGCGGCGGTCGTTTTAAGTGAAACGTTTCATTTGCTGTCCCCGCTGCCCCCATTCTGCCGCCGATTTCTGCGTATGGGCCGATACCCCTTATCGCCCCCTGCTGACACGCTCCCAGAACACGCCAAAAGCCAAGGGCATGAGGTCATCCCTCATGCCCATTGTTTCAGCCGTAGCAGAAAATCGCAGCGCCTCAGTTTAAAACAAAATTGCTCAGCTCCTGTGCCGTTTTCGTCACGCAGTAGCCTTCGTTGGTAATGCTGAGGTTGTTGCCGCTGGATTCAACCGCGGTGTAACCGGCCTGATTCCAGCAGAGGTATGCAGCGGTAATTTCGTTGTCTCGGATCACAACGCTGTCCGCATTAAAACCTTCGTAAATATGCAGCGCATTCACAGCGACGTCAGAGATGATGTTGCCCGTGACGGTAAAGGACTTTGCCTTGGTGTTGCGCATGCTGCTCATCTGGATGGCAGCACCGTACGTAAAGCCGTTCTCGGTTTTGCCGGAAACGCCCTGAATGGTGTTATTGCTGATCGTAACAACCGCGTTGTCGCCCGCCTGTACGTTAATGCCGCGCTGGCAATCGGAAATCCTGCTGCCGGTAATCGTAAAGCTCGCCATACTGCCCTGCGCAAAAATGGCATAACCGCTGGACTCGTTTCCGGTAAAGGTGCAGTTTTCGACCGTTACGCTGCCGTTTACCGCGGTGTGCGGCAGGCGGAGACCCGCTTCAAATTTGCAGTTTTTGAACGTCAGATTCACAGGATTGCTGTCAATTCTGACGGTGTCGGTAAACGTGATATCTTCGTAAACGACGTGATTGCCGCCGGCAGAAACGAGGTAGTTCTCACCGGTCTTGGTGATTTTCGCGCCGTTCACGCCCTTGATCGTGACGTTGTTCACCAGAACTGCCGGAGTGAAGTAGCCGCCGCCGAGGATGCTCTGGCCCGCGCCGTTGCTGCCGATAACGCCTTCGCCGTCACCGGTTGCGACCTCGCCGCTGATGAGCCATGTAATGGAATCGACGGAGCCGTTTAACGTGTTGTATCCGAACTGGTTGCCGCTGGTTACGACATTCTTGCTTTCGCGCCACGCCTTCGCGGCAGCGGTCAGGGTGTCATAGGTTCCGCTGAAACCGCCAATGGTAACGCCGGAGCCATAGGCAGGGTCCTTGTCGTACTCGTTGTCGTTGCTGTCGTACTCGACGGTGTCCTGCGTTGCGTAGACGGTGAAGCTGACGCCTTCGAGGGTCTTGTCCTGATACTCGTTACCGGCACTCTCGATCATGTGCGCCGAGACGGTGATCATGTCCGTGGCTTCGCCAGCCTTCAGGTGGCCCTCGTCATTAATTTTGAATTCCTTGTTGTCTGCGGTCTTATAGGTGAACTCGATCACTTTGAGCAGTTCAGCGTTGCCGTCCAGACCGGTGATAACGATTTGGTACTTCAGCGCCAGCTTACCGGTGTTGACGATCTTGAACGGGGTGAGCGTGTAGGTGCAGCCCGGCTCCCACAGGATCTCCTGCTCCTTGCCGTCCTCCGCCTTCAGCCATTCCAGCTCCGTGACGGGCTTGCCGTCTTCACCCTGAATTTCAACATGCAGTGTACCGGACTGGATCGTGCTGACCGCGATCGAAGCCGTGTCGGTAAACCACGCGAAGGTGGTGCCGATGAGCATTACGAGGCAGAGCATGATCGAACACACACTCAGCAGCAATGCCCGCTTGGTAGATTTACGGGTTTTCATTCGTTTTCCTCCTTTAGAGATTTGAATATGTATGTAAACGCGGCAACGTTCCAAGTGTCAAAAAGTCTCGCAGTTTTGTCATTGCGAGGCCCCAAAGGGGCCGTAGCAATCCGTCCCCTACCCCGCGCCGCAGCGCCTTGGCTCTCCCTCTGGGAGAGCTGGCACGGCAAAGCCGTGACTGAGAGCGTCCCCGCGTCCGCAGGCGCAGGTTGCAGGATGGCATGCGCCAAAATCGATGGTGCCTGCACGAGATTGCCACGTCGGGCTACGCCCTCCTCGCAATGACAGGAAGGGCAGGTTTGCAGCATCGCAACAACATCGCCGGAGACTTTTTGACACACCAAAACATCATCCGTGTTCACAATCAAAGAATCAAAAAGCCAAAGGTGTTCAAAACGTGTACTTTTTGAATACCCACTGACAGCGGCTTTTTGCATAAACGAGACTGCCTGCACACGGGATGTCGCACCCGCAAGGGGTATGCCGCATCCGTAAGGCTCCTTCGTCGGAAACTTCTGCGCAATGGGCATCGGCCCCTACGCAAGGCGGAAGCTTGCGCGGATTGTTTTAATACTGATTCTTGATTAAAAATTTAATCAAGAATCCCGTGTGCTGCGCACACGCGCATCGTGCGAACGCACGA
>CAKUNB010000206.1 GCA_934668285.1 uncultured Oscillospiraceae bacterium
AGGCTCGGTAACCTCCTCGGTTGCCCGGCTCGGCTCCGTCGCCTGTGGGCTGCCGGGCATGGCAAAGCCGTGAATTCGCCCGTTCGGCGAGGTGTCGGTGATATCGCCGCCGACGATCTGCCCGTTATAGACCAGAAGGCTGGCGTAGACCGGCTCGGTGGCGTCCGGATAATTGAGCACCTCGTAGACATAGCGCATGACCTCTTTGCCCGCGTACTGCGTCAGATCAAAGCCCTGACTGAGCTGCAGATCGTTGTAGCGCGAAAAGACCTTGTTGTCGGCGGCATCGGGAATGCGCACCTGCTGCACCTCAGTCGGCTCGGCGTTCACGCTCCAGCCGAAGGTTGCAAGGTAGGCGACGCGGTCGTCGTTGCTCTCGCCGGCGGGCGCGGCCGTCTCCCCGCCGCCTGAGAAGGCGATGAGGACGATGAGAAGGATCGCGGCAAGGAAGAGAATACCGGCGGCAAGAAGCTTCGGCTTGGAAAGCTTGGCGGTAAAGACAAACATAGGATTCCCCCCGAATGTAATGATGTGGTAAACTGTATGTCCCGATGCGGACAAATATACCAAAGGAGCGAAAACGGAATGCGGCTGGATAAATACCTCGCGGAGGCGGGGCTGGACTCACGGCGGAAGCTGCGGGACATGGTACGTGCAGGCAGAGTGACGGTCGACGGCGCGGCGGTACGCTCGCCTGACCTGCATATTGATGAAAAAACGGCGGCGGTCTGCCTCGACGGGCAGCCCGTGGCGCGCGGCGACCGGCGGATCGTCCTGATGATGCACAAGCCCGCCGGCTGCATCACGGCGGCAAAGGACGACCGCCACCACACCGTCATGGAGCACCTGCCCGCCGGATACCGCAAGCTCATGCCCATCGGGCGGCTGGACATGGACACGGAGGGGCTGCTGCTGTTCACCAACGACGGCGATCTGGCCCATCGCCTGCTTGCGCCGAAGCGGCGCATCGAAAAAACCTACTATGCCGAGCACACCGGCACGGCAGGGGAGGCGGATGTCGCCGCCTTCCGCGCAGGCTGCGAGCTGCGCGACGGAACGAAGTGCCTTCCGGCCATCCTGGAGCCGCTGGGGGAGGGAAAGAGCATCGTGCGCGTCTGCGAGGGAAAATACCATCAGGTGCGCCGCATGATGGCCAGCCGCGGGCTGACGGTTCTCTACCTCCGGCGTATTGCCGAGGGCGGACTCCAATTGGGAGAGCTTCCACTCGGAATGACGCGTGAATTAACAGACGAGGAAATTTCCATGCTGGAAACTGTGAATTTTGACGAAAATTTTTTCAGCGAAATCTGAATTATTTCCATAAAAAATCACCCTCGACTTTGTCCATATTGACGAAAAACTATCAATATTCCATAAAAATCAGCCCCCAATTTGAAATAAAATGTCTAAAAGCCCTTGCAATCTGTTGAAAAATAGAGTATGATGGTAATCAGGATTATGCCGAAAGTCGGCATTTTCCCGAAAAGCGAAGGAGGCCGGCGTATGTCCAGTCGTGTATTTCAGAGCATTACAGAGCAGTTATCCGAGGCATCCCAAACTACCATCGGCGTTGTCGATTCGGAAGGAATTGTAATTTCTGCAGGCGAGAAGAATCTGATCGGTGAGCGGTGGCCGGATGTGGTCGCGGCGATCGAGGCCTCGCCGGAAACGCCGTTTCCGTTCGAGGGCAAGCTGTTTTACGCGCTGACCGGCTGGAACCTGTCGTTCGGCTTTGCCGCGTTCGTCCTTGGGACGGACGAGGCCGCTCTGTCGGTTTGCCGCATGGCGCAGGTCGCATTGAGCTGTACGAAGACCTATTACGAGGAAAAGCATGATAAGGGCACGTTTGTAAAGAATATCATTACGGACAATATCCTCCCCGGTGATATCTACATTCGCGCCAAGGAGCTGCATTTCCCGACGGAGCTGCCCCGCGCGGTGTATCTGATCCGTCAGCGCAGCCGCGCGGATGTTGCGGTGGTCGAGCTGCTGCAGTCCATGTTCCCCGACCCGCAGCAGGAGTTCGTTATCAGCGTCAACGAGACGGATATCGCCATCGTGCAGCAGGTGCCGCCGGATATCTCCGGCGAGGAGCTGACCCGTACCGCCAAGACCATCGAGGAGCGCCTCAAGGCAGAGCTGTTTGTCCGCACGACGATCGGCATCGGCACGGTGTCCGAGCATCTGCGGGAGCTTGCCGATTCCTATAAGGAAGCGCAGGTCGCCATCGAGGTCGGCAAGGTCTTCGACACGGAAAAAACCGTCATCAACTATGAAAATCTCGGCATCGGCCGCCTGATCTATCAGCTCCCGACGACGCTGTGCGAGATTTTCCTGTCCGAGGTATTCAAGAAGAATTCTATCGATTCTCTCGATCAGGAAACGCTGTTTACCATCAACATGTTCTTTGAGAACAGTCTGAACGTTTCCGAAACCTCCCGCAAGCTCTTTGTCCATCGCAACACGCTGGTCTACCGTCTGGAAAAGATCAAGAAGCTGACGGGTCTGGATCTGAGAGAGTTCGACGATGCGATCATCTTCAAGGTCGCATTGATGGTCAAAAAGTATCTCGCCTCTCGCGAGAACCGCATGATGTAAGGAACTTGGTGTACTTATGATTGATCTGAAAGAAGTTACAAAAACCTACGAAACCGGAACGCATGCGCTCAACGGGATCGACCTGCACATTGACGACGGCGAGTTCGTCTTTTTGGTCGGTCAGTCCGGCTCGGGCAAATCGACGATCATCAAGCTGCTGACCGGCGAGCTTCGTCCCACCTCCGGGACAATCCTCGTCAACGGCTATCAGC
>CAKUNB010000207.1 GCA_934668285.1 uncultured Oscillospiraceae bacterium
GCGCTGGGCGGCGCGCTCGGCGGGTGGCTGGGCATGTACCTCTTCCGGCATAAAACAAGGCACCCCGCCTTTGTCGTCGGGATGCCCTTACTGGCTGCGCTCTATGTGCCGGTTACATGGCTGGCGGTGCGGTACCTTCACTGATGCCCCAGCTTGTGCTTCGTTCCGTCCGGCTCGATGATATAGGTATTGTCGAGCTGCGCAGAGAGATTTTTGCGCACGGCGGCGACATAGCGGGTGCGAAGCTCCTTCTGCTCGGCCAGCTCCTCCGGCGTGAGCGGCTCGGTCTTTGATTTGCGGGCCAGCTCGTTAATGCGCTGAATAGTTTCTTCCATAGTCATAGTTTCTCATCTCCCGCTCCCATCATAGCCCGAAGGCGGGAGCGTGTCAAGCCTGAAAAACGAGGTATTTCGATGAATATTCTGATTGTCGGCGGCGGCGCTGCCGGAATGGCGGCGGCAATTACCGCCTCGGAAAACCCGCAGCACACCGTCGTGCTTGCCGAGCGGCAGGCGCGGACGGGCCGCAAGCTCCTGTCCACGGGCAACGGCCGCTGCAATCTGACCAACCGCGTGCTCAGCGCGGAAAACTACCACGGCCTTGCGCCGGACTTCTGCCGCCCGGCGCTGGCACTGGTCCCGCCGGAGGAGACCATCGGCTGGTTTGCCTCGATGGGCCTTCTGACCGTGACGGAGCCGGGCGGGCGGGTCTATCCCTTCTCCGACAGCGCCAACAGTGTTGCGGATGTCCTGCGGCTGCAATTGGAGCAGCGGGAAAATGTGACGATAGAGACGGCGTGCGAGATTACGCAGCTGCGCCGCAGCAAGGGCGTATTCTGCGCCGAGGCGGGAGAGCGGACGCTCTCTGCCGACCGCGTGATCGTCTGCGCTGGCGGCGCGGCGGGCGCAAAGCTCGGCGGCACGGAGCTGGGTTACCGGCTGCTGACCGGCTTCGGCCACAAGCGGACGAAGCTTGCGCCCTCGCTCGTGCAGCTCAGGACGGCGCCGGACTTCGTGCGGGCGCTCAAGGGCGTGCGCTGTCAGGCGCGCGTGAGCGACGGACGGCAGACGCTGACCGGCGAGCTGCAATTTACGGACTACGGCGTGAGCGGGCCGGTGATTTTTGCGCTTTCGCGGGATTTTTCCGTCGAGGGCTGCCGGACGCTGACGATTGATTTTCTGCCGCAGCTCGACCGCGCGGCGCTGACGGCGCTGCTGATGCGGCGGCAGGCGACGCTTCCGGCGCTGAAGACCTCGGAGCTTCTGACCGGCATTCTGCACAACCGGCTTGGCCGGATGCTGCTGCGCGAGGCGGGCGTCTCGCCGGAGCAGCCCTGCGGCAGCGTGACGCAGCTCGCGCGGCTGTGCAACACGGTCAAGGCCTTCCGCTTGGAGGTAACGGGGACAATGGGCATGGAGCAGGCGCAGGTGACCGCTGGCGGCATCCGCACGGCGGAGTTCGATCCTGAAACGATGGAAAGCCGCCTCTGTCCCGGTCTGTACGCCGCAGGCGAGGTGCTGGACATCGACGGCGACTGCGGCGGGTATAATTTGCAGTGGGCGTGGGCCTCGGGCCGCCTCGCCGGACAGATAAGGAGCAGAAAATGATACGAATCCGCGATTTGACGCTGCCCGCCGAGCAGGGCGAGAGCGCCCTGCTGTATGCGGCGGCAAAGGCGCTGCGGCTTCCGGCCTCGGAGATCCGGACGCTGTCGATCTTCCGCCGGTCGCTGGACGCGCGGAAAAAACCGGAGCTGCGCTGGGTCTACACGGTGGACGTAGCGCTGCGCAGCGGCGAGGGCGCGCTCCTGCGCCGCAATCGAGACCCGAAAATCAGCCGCGCCGAGCCGTACCGCTACTCGATTCCGAAGAAAACCACCGAAAAGCGGCCGGTCGTCGTCGGCTTTGGCCCGGCCGGAATGTTTGCAGCGCTGGTGCTGGCGCGGGCGGGCCTGCGGCCGATCGTGCTCGAGCGCGGCGACTGCGTGGAGACGCGACGGGAGAAGGTGGAGGCCTTCTGGAACGGCGGTGCACTCGATCCGGAGAGCAATGTGCAGTTCGGCGAGGGCGGCGCGGGGACGTTCTCCGACGGCAAGCTCAACACCGGCACGAAAAACGAACGCTGCCGCTGGGTGCTCGAGCAGCTGGTATCCTTCGGCGCACAGCCGGAAATCTGCTACGACGCCAAGCCGCACGTCGGAACGGACGTGCTGTTTACGGTCGTGCGCAATCTGCGCCGCGAGGTCGAGCGGCTGGGCGGCGAGGTGCGCTTTTGCACGCGCCTGACGGGGCTGCGGGCGGAGGGCGGTCAATTGACCGGCTGCGAGCTTTCGTGCAATGGGGCGGCGGAGACGCTTGCCTGCAGCCGTCTGATCTTGGCCATCGGCCACAGCGCGCGCGACACCTTCCGCGCGCTGCTGGCTCAGCAGCTGCCGATGGAGCCGAAGCCGTTTTCCATGGGCGTTCGCATCGAGCATCCGCAGACGGCGATCGATCGGGCGCAGTACGGCATGGCGCGGCCTGCCTATCTGCCGCCCGCGGACTATAAGCTTTCCGTGCACCTGCCGGACGGCAGCTCGGCCTATACCTTCTGCATGTGCCCCGGCGGCTACGTCGTCGCGGCGGCCTCGCAGCCGGGCGGCATTGCGACCAACGGTATGAGCTATTCCGACCGCGGCGGGGAAAACGCCAACGCTGCGCTACTTGTTACGCTGCATCCGGAGGACTTTCCGGACGCATCCCCGCTCGGCGGGATGCTCTGGCAGGAGGAGATCGAGCGC
>CAKUNB010000208.1 GCA_934668285.1 uncultured Oscillospiraceae bacterium
GCGCCTCGGCGACCTGCTTTCGCGTGACTTCCACGATACACTCACCGTTCAGCAGATGGTGAGCGATAGTGGTCCGCTGGGCGGCGATCTGACGAATAATGCGACAGTACGGCACGGCGTTCTAACGCCGGATAACAGCATCGGCGTAAAAAAGGACTATGAAATTATCGGAATTTACTCCGCACCGGCCTTCCGCGGCGGCCTGCAGCTGTTCACAGCCGACACGATCTACGTCCCGAAGCGCTCTGTACCCAACGCGGAGCAATATGAAAGTAAAGATTGCAGACTGCTGCAATCGTTCGTGCTGCGCAACGGCTCGGAGGAGGCGTTTTTCGAGGAGATGCGGCACGGCTGGTGTGAGGATGAGATTTACAAATGGTGGTTTGACGACCCGAACGATATCGACTTTTCCGGGGAGTTCATGACCTTCAATCAGCAGTATGATAAGGCGGCGGGGAATATAGCGGTGATGCGCAGCAATGCGCGGCGGCTTTTGATTCTGTCGGTGTTGGGATTTTTGATCGTTCTGGCGGCGGTGCGGTACTTTGAGGCGCGGCGGCAGCGGGGGACTGTTCTGACGATGAAAAAGCTCGGCATACCACGGCGGCGGATTCTCGGCGAGCTGATCGGCGCGGGACTGGTGCTCGATCTGCTTGCCACGGCGCTTGGCGGAGCGCTGGCGTGGCTCCTGTTTGGAGAGATCACGCGCCGCACCAATGTCGGCACACTGCAATTATCTGCGGCAATGCTCGTCATCTCGGCTGCGGCTGTCATGCTGCTGCTGGCTGCGACTACCGTTATGAGCGCTGCAAAGCTATCCTGCATCGGACTGATGCAGACGAAAAAATAGGAGGGAAGGAAGATGAACGTGTTATTTTCCGTGAGCTGCCGCGCGGTGCTGCGGCGGCGGACGGCGGCAGTGCTGCTGGCACTAACGGTTGTCATCGGCGTGTGCGCAGCAATGATTCTACAGGGTCTGACGATCCGGCAGGAGGGAGAGCTGCTGCGCGTCAAGGAAGAAACGGTGATCTCCTGCCGCCTGACGGATGTGAACGGCGGACGGCAGGCAGGACTGGGTTTGGCCGACGTGGTGCTCGCCACACTGCTTGGCCGACGCGACCCACATGGCGTG
The DNA here is from genome assembly GCA_934668285.1 of uncultured Oscillospiraceae bacterium. Taxonomy (GTDB): domain Bacteria; phylum Bacillota; class Clostridia; order Oscillospirales; family Oscillospiraceae; genus JAZOXB01. The sequence continues at coordinate 1,133 of CAKUNB010000208.1, forward strand.
CGGCTGGATGAAATTGTGAAAAACGTGCGCGCGATGGCCGTCATTCCCACACGCGTGCCGGAGCAAACGGCAGTTGCCTGCATCACTGCACTGGATGCCGACACGGCGCTGACACCGGAGGAGGGCGGCGCGGTGACGTTCTACGACGGCTGGGATGAAAGCGTCCTGCTGACGGACAAACGCGTGTGTATCGTCCCAGAGGGGAGTCGGACGCAGATCAAGGGCGGCGTGGAAACGCTGCGGGTCATCAGCGAGGTGTTCGACACGAATTTGCAGGTCATCGGCACCTATACCGGCGGCTCCGGAAAGATTTATACGCCCTATTACTCCCGCTGGGACGACGAAACCAGCGTCTCGCGGCATGCGCAAAGCTGCTCATTCGACATCCGCGATAACTTCCGTCTGGACGAGGCCAAGGAGCGGTTGTACGCCTTCCAATATTTCGTTGAGCCGTCGATCTACAACGAGTTTGACGGCACGAAATACGGCCTGATCGTGCAGGACGATACCTATCAGGCAACGCTCGCGCAGATCGAGGAGAATCTGCGGACGCTGCGCATTTTGCTGCCGGTGCTGCTGGGGCTGTTCTGCCTGCTGGGCTTCTTCGTCAGCTCGCTGTCTACGCGCGGGCGCAAGCGCGAATTCGCCGTGATGCGCTGCCTCGGCATGAAGCGGGGCGCGATTTTCGGGCTGACATTCTCGGAGCAGCTGATTCTGGCGCTGCCTGCGGCGCTGCTGGGGCTGGTGATCGGCGCGGTCGTTGGCGGAATTCATCTGCGGGCGCTGGCCGACGCGCTGCTGCTGCTCGTCCTGTTCCTCGGCGGAACGGCAATTTCCATTCTGCTCATTACCAATAGTAACGTCATAAAACTGATGAAAACAGAGGAGGAATCGTAATGCTGACAGCGGAACATGTGATTTACACGTACAAGACAAGGTACCAGACCGTTTATGCGGTCAATGACGTGAGCGCGGAGTTCGAGGCAGGGAAGTTTTATGCCATCGTCGGCGCGTCCGGCAGCGGAAAGACGACGCTGCTTTCCCTGCTGGCCGGGCTGGACGTTCCGGCCGAGGGAACGATTGCGTGGGACGGGCAGGTAACGGCCCAGCTCGATTGCGACGAGTACCGGTTCCGGCATGTGTCGATGATCTACCAGAATTACAATCTGTTTTATCATCTGACGGTGCTGGAAAATGCCGCCTATCCGCTGCTGATGCAGAAGCTGCCGAAGGCGGAGGCGAACGAGCGGGCGCGGGAGGCGCTGCGCTCCGTAGGATTGGATGAGCAGTACGAGCGCAGATTGCCGAACATGCTCTCCGGCGGCGAACAGCAGCGCGTGGCCATTGCGCGGGCGCTGGCGGCGGGCAACGAGCTGATCCTCGCCGACGAGCCGACCGGCAACCTCGACAGCGAGAACAGCCGGAACATTGTAGAAATTCTGCAAAAGCTGGCGCATGACAAAAATCGCTGCGTCATCGTCGTGACCCACGACCCCGCCGTCGCCGAGAGCGCTGATCTCTGCCTGCGTATGCGAGACGGGAAAATTGAACCCTAAAAAAGAATACTTGCCGCCCGCAGCAGCCACGATTGACTGCTGCGG
>CAKUNB010000209.1 GCA_934668285.1 uncultured Oscillospiraceae bacterium
AGCGCGATAAAAAACCAGAATGAAACCGCAGAGCCCAAGACCTCGGAGGAAATGCAGACCGAGGAATTCAAAGACACCCTCAATGCAGGCGACCCGGCAAACGGCTGGATCTTCCGCGAGGGCGAAACGCCCCTTTGCGGCGCGGAGCCGGCGGATTACGCCGCGGTTGAGGCTGCGCTGGGCAAGATCCCCGCAGACCTGACGGCATACACCGACGAATCTGTTGAGGCGCTGCGCGCTGCGGCAGCGGCTGTGATCCGAGGCAAGGCCATCGCAAAGCAGGCCGAGGTCGACGCAATGGCGGAGGCGATCGAGCGCGCGATCTCCGGGCTTGTCCTCAAGCCCGCCGATTATTCCGCCGTTGATGCGGCGATCGAAAAGGCAAACGCTCTGAACGAGAGCGATTATGTCGATTTTTCCGCCGTGAAGGCGGCGCTGGACGCGGTCGTGCGCGGCAAGAATATCACGGAGCAGGCCGAGGTCGACGCAATGGCGGAGGCGATTGAGCGCGCGATCTCCGGGCTTGTCTTCAAGCCCGCCGATTATTCCGCCGTTGATGCGGCGATCGAAAAGGCGAATGCTCTGGACGAGAACGATTATGCCGATTTTTCCGCTGTGAAGGCAGCGCTGGACGCGGTTGTGCGCGGCAAGAATATCACAGAGCAGGCCGAGGTCGACGCAATGGCGAAAGCCATTGAGGATGCCATCGCGGCGCTGGTTCAAAAGAGCTATCCCGTGACCATATCCGGCACAACGGAGCACGGCACTGTGACCGTCAGCACGGAAACTGCCGTCGGCGGCAGCACCGTGACGATCACAGTGAAGCCCGACAGCGGCTACAAGCTGGAAAGCCTCACCGTTACCGACAAGGACGGCAAGGCGCTGAGCCTGACCGACAACGGCAATGGAACGTACACCTTCACCATGCCCGCCAGCAAGGTCGAGATCAAGGCGACCTTCGCTGAGGACAAGAGCCTGAATCCCTTCCGCGACGTGTCCGATGACGCTTACTATTTTGATGCCGTCCAGTGGGCGGTTGCGAACAGCATCACCAACGGCACGAGCGCAACGACCTTCAGCCCGGACGAGGGCTGCACGAGAGCACAGGCTGTGACCTTCCTCTGGCGCGTAGCCGGGCAGCCCGCGCCGACCGAGCACAAAAATCCGTTTGTGGACGTGAAGGAGGGCACGTATTACTACGATGCCGTCCTCTGGGCGGCTGAAAAGGGCATCACAATCGGCACGTCCGACACGACCTTCAGCCCGGACGACACCTGCACCCGCGCGCAGATCGTTACCTTCCTCTGGCGCCGCGAGGGCAAGCCCGCGCCGACGGGCGCCAATAACCCGTTTGCCGACGTGAAGCCGAGTGCTTATTTCGGCAGCGCCGTCCTCTGGGCGGTCGAGAAGGGCATCACGAACGGCACGTCCGAGACGACCTTCGAGCCGAACGAGGACTGCACGAGAGCGCAGGTCGTCACCTTCCTCTGGCGCGCAGATCGGAACAAATGACCTATGGAACCTCTGAATCAATCGTCTGCGGCGCTCAGCGGGTCTTTTTCTCCAACTTATCGGTTTGAAAATCTTAAAATACACAAAGTATTCCTGCGATTTCCAAACCTCAATTTGGAATAAAATCCCCAGCTGACCGCTCTTGCGATTTAATCAGAGCTTCCTTAGATTATCGACCTCCTTAGTTTATGATAGCCGCAAGGTTTTGATTCCCTGCGGCTATCGTTGGTTATTTCATGATTTTCAGTAATAGCTCATTGACGTCTTCGGTCGGTTTGCCCTGTGCGACCAGCTTGTTTCGGAATCCCAGGAGCGCATATTTAGCGAGCCGGAGCTCTTCCGGATTTAACTCAACGATTCGTTTATCATTTTTGCGTCTGAACATATCAGGCACCTCCGTCCTTTGATCTGACTTCATTGTAGCGACGGAAATACCGTAATTATTCCGGTACTTACGTATGCTGCGAAGACGCTGCATGACTTTTTCCGTTTTGCCAAAATATTCATACAGAATTTTATATTCCCGGTAAAGTTTGTCATACACCCTGACATGTTCTGCCCTGGGCCTGTATATTTCGACAGTCTCGCATTTCATTGCCTGTGCTGCAGCCTGTATGTTTTCATAGCAGCCGGCGGCAACAGCAGCAAAGACAGCGCTGCCCTGGGCCGGACCGACCTCGGCATTTATCACTTCCACGGGCATATTCAGAATATCGGAATAGAGCTGCATCACGAAGGGATTTTTCAGGCTGATGCCGCCGGAGGCGGTAAAGCGATCAACCGGCACCCCGTTGTTTCTGAAGTTCTCTACAATGGCACGGCAGCCGAAAGCCGTGGATTCCAGCAGAGCCCTGTACAAATCCTCACACCGGGTCTGGATGGTCATCCCCAGGATCAGGGCGGAGAGATCGTAGTTGCAGAGAGTGCTGCGGTTCCCGTTGAGCCAGTCCAAAGCCAAAAGGCCTGTCTCCCCCGGACTTTTTTGTTTTGCCAGCTCAGAAAGCCAGGTATGGATGGATATTCCCCGCTTCCTGGCCTCATCCGTATACGTCGTCGGAACACAGTTTGCAGCAAACCAGGCGTACAGATCGCCGACGGAGCTCTGTCCCGCCTCAAAGCCCGTTAGGCCGGGCATAATGCCCCCGTCCACATAACCGCAGATGCCGGGTACGGCTTTCTCTTCCCTGCCCATCACCATATGACAGGCAGAGGTACCGATG
>CAKUNB010000210.1 GCA_934668285.1 uncultured Oscillospiraceae bacterium
TGGAACGTGAAAGGGAACCCTGACGGTTCCCTTTCACACTTTTCCTCCCTCCGAAACTTTTCGCTGGGTGGCTTTTTGACAGTCTGAGCAGCCCGCCGGTGGCGGGCTGCCTCCTTACCCATGGGAGGAGTAATCTAACAATTTTACTTCTTGAGTGCCTCTTCGACTGCAACTGCAACAGCAACAGTTGCACCAACCATCGGGTTGTTGCCCATGCCCAGGAAGCCCATCATTTCGACGTGCGCCGGAACGGAGGAGGAACCTGCGAACTGGGCGTCGGAGTGCATACGGCCCATGGTGTCGGTCATGCCGTAGGAAGCGGGACCGGCGGCCATGTTGTCCGGATGGAGGGTACGGCCCGTGCCGCCGCCGGAGGCGACGGAGAAGTACTTCTTGCCCTGCTCGATGCATTCCTTCTTATAGGTGCCTGCAACGGGGTGCTGGAAGCGGGTCGGGTTCGTGGAGTTGCCGGTGATGGAAACGTCGACGCCCTCATGGTGCATGATGGCAACGCCCTCGCGGACGTCGTCAGCGCCGTAGCAGCGGACGTTGGCGCGCTCGCCCTCGGAGTAGCGGATCTCGCGGACGATCTTCAGCTCGCCGGTGTAGTAGTCAAACTGCGTCTGGACATAGGTAAAGCCGTTGATACGGGAGATGATCTGCGCGGCGTCCTTGCCAAGGCCGTTCAGGATCACGCGGAGGGGGGTCTTACGGGCCTTATTGGCGTTGCGGACGATGCCGATCGCGCCTTCGGCGGCTGCAAAGGACTCGTGGCCCGCGAGGAACGCGAAGCACTTGGACTCCTCGCTCAGCAGCATGGCGCCGAGGTTGCCGTGGCCGAGGCCAACCTTGCGGTCCTCCGCGACGGAGCCGTCGATGCAGAAGGACTGCAGGCCTTCGCCGATCTTCTTGGAGGCCTCAGCGGCGGTCTTAACGCCGGACTTCAGCGCGATGGCCGCGCCGACGGTGTAGGCCCAGCAGGCGTTCTCGAAGCAGATGGGCTGAATGTTCTTGACGATCTCATAGGGATCGAAGCCCTTCGCCTTGCAGATTTCGCGGCACTCCTCAACCGAGCCGATGCCGTACTGCGCGAGGACACCGTTGATTTTGTCGATTCTTCTTTCGTAACTTTCAAACAAAGCCATTTTCGTATCCTCCTTCTCTTATTCCTGGCGCGGGTCGATGTACTTGGCGGCGTTGTCGAACTGGCCGTAGTGACCCTTGGCCTTTTCGATGGCGGTGTTGGCGTCGTCGCCCTTCTTGATGAAGTCCATCATCTTGCCGAGGTTGATAAACTCGTAGCCGACGATCTCGTCGTCCTTATTCAGAGCGATGCGAGTGCAGTAGCCCTCGGCCATTTCGAGGTAACGCGGGCCCTTTTCGCGGGTAGCGAACATCGTGCCGACCTGGCTGCGCAGACCCTTGCCGAGGTCTTCCATGGAAGCGCCGACGGACAGGCCGTTCTCGGAGAAGGCAGACTGGGTGCGGCCGTAGACGATCTGAAGGAACAGCTCGCGCATCGCGGTGTTGATCGCGTCGCAGACGAGGTCGGTGTTGAGCGCCTCGAGGATGGTCTTGCCGATGAGAATTTCGGAGGCCATTGCGGCAGAATGGGTCATGCCGGAGCAGCCGATGGTCTCAACGAGCGCTTCCTCGATCACGCCGTTCTTGACGTTCAGCGTGAGCTTGCAGGCGCCCTGCTGCGGCGCACACCAGCCAACGCCGTGCGTAAAGCCGGAGATGTCGGTGATTTCCTTCGCCTGAACCCACTTACCCTCCTCGGGAATGGGAGCCGGGCCATGGTATGCGCCCTTTGCAACCGGACACATATGCTGTACTTCTGTCGTGTAAATCATTGCAAAAATCCTTTCCGTGCGTTTTGAACGAACGCAAAAAATAACAAGGTTTCTACCGTCCTCGGAGCGCCCGCCGCATTCCGGCGAAACGCCCCGATTCCTATCGTATTATACCGAATTCCCGTCGGCTTGTCAACGCGATTCGCCCGAAAAATACTGGCAGCTAGTCCGTTTTTTCGGCGTCGCTCTCCTTTTCCTGAAGAAAATGCTCCAGAATCTCCGCCGCGCAGCGGCAAAGCTCCGGACACGGGCGCTTGCGATAATACTGCTCCGTCCGCGCCTCCGGCTCGCCGCCCGGCGCCGTGGGGACGCCCGCCAGCAGCTCGCGGCAGATGATCGAGCCGTTTTCCGCGCGGTATCGCGCCGCCAGCTCCTGAATCGCGGCATAAAGCGCCCGCTTTTCCTCGCGGCCCGGCACGCCGTCCTCGCCGAGGATCATGCCCGCCGCCATAAACATGCCCGAAACCGCGCCGCAGACCTCGCGCATCCGGCCCATGCCGCCGCCAAAACCGGCGGCCACGCGCATCGCCGCCGCCTCGCCCAGTCCCGTGCGGTCAGAAAACGCCAGCAGCACGGCCTGTGCGCAGTTGCAGCCGTTTTTGAAATTCTGCTCCGCTATCGCTCCCCGCTCCATCGCTCAGCCCTCCTGCGGGAACGCCACGCCGTTGAATTTCAGCATGTAGCGCACGGGGTAATAGCCCGCCAGATAGTTTTTTTCGTACCACTCATACGTCGCCTCCGGCAGGTGCAGCAGCTCCGGCGCGTCGCAGCGGAACAGCTCAAAGGTCGTCTTGTCGCCGCAGAGCAGCGCCGCGATCAGCTCCTTCTGCCCCTCGGTGGCGAGGCGGTCAAGGAC
>CAKUNB010000211.1 GCA_934668285.1 uncultured Oscillospiraceae bacterium
TCTGACGAGCGGGCAGGTAATTCCGGACGCGCCGGACGCGATTTTCACCGGTCTGCCCATCGAGGCTCTGCTCGACCGCCTTTCGGAAAAGCATGCCGTCAAGCTGAGCCTGACGGCGGGCAGCTACGTCTGCAATTCGACGTATTACACCGCCCTGACCCGCAACGATAAGCGTGCCCTGTTTGTCCATTTACCCTACTGCACAGGGCAGGGCGAGCCGTCCGCGCAGCCCGACGAAATGGCGCAAACCGTGCAAGCGCTCTTAGAGCTGCTTCACGAGGGCCAGCTGCCGGAATAAGCTGACCACAGCCGGTAGAATTTGTTGTCCTGTTATAGTGAAACTTGTCAGATTTGTAGAATTTTCTCCATGCTACGGACGGAATTCCGGCGAAACTCACACTTGCTTTTTCCGCACCTTCCCGATATAATCTACGGAAGTAAGCAAGCAAGGGGGTGCGCGGGATGCGACTGGTTTCGACGAAATGGAACGCTCCCCGTGCCTCCGTTTTTCGTTTTGACGGCGCAATTTTTCTTCCCAATTTCATTTTTGATGAACCGTGAATGTGATTTTTCCATTCACGGTTCTTTTTTGGGCCGAAACGGAACGCCGCCAAAGCACGGACAGAAAGGAGAAAAAATGGGCAAAAAAACAATTCCGGAATCCGGCATCTACGATGCGCGCGCCTTGGGTCTGGGCAGGATGGGGCTGCTCGGCTTCCAGCATCTTTTCGCAATGTTCGGCGCGACGGTGCTTGTACCGATTCTGACCGGCCTGAGCGTTTCAACAACGCTGCTGTTCGCCGGTCTGGGCACGCTGCTGTTTCACCTGATCACAGGCGGCAAGGTCCCGGCCTTCCTCGGCTCCTCGTTTGCGTTCCTCGGCGGCTACAAGGCGGTCGCGCCGCTGCTCGAGGGCAACCAGCCGAACACCGAAATGCTGCCCTATGCCTGCTTCGGCGTAGCGTGCGCGGGCCTCGTGTACGTCGTCCTCTCGGTGTTCTTTAAGGCCTTCGGAGCGCGAAAGGTCATGCGCTTCTTCCCGCCGATCGTCACCGGTCCGATCATCATTGCCATCGGCCTGAATCTTTCCGCCTCCGCGATCAACAACTGCTCCGGCAACTGGTGGATCGCGCTCTGCGCCGTCGTCATCATCATTGCCGCCAACATCTGGGGCAAGGGCATGATCAAGATCATCCCGATCCTGCTGGGCGTCGTCGGTTCGTACCTGCTGGCGGTCGTCATCGACCCCGCCGTCCGCGCAAATCTTGTCCAGTCGGTCTCCGAGGCGAAGTGGTTCGCGCTGCCGATCGAGATGGATTCCACCGTCTTCGGCCTGTTTGCCCGCGAGAGTGTCGACTGGCAGCTCATCCTGAGCGCCGTAATCACCATCGTCCCGCTGAGCCTCGCCACGATGGTCGAGCACATTGGCGACGTCTCCGCGATTTCCTCCACCTGCAACCGCAATTACATCGAAAATCCCGGCCTGCACCGCACGCTGCTCGGCGACGGTCTGGCAACCACGCTTGCCGCCCTGTTCGGCGCACCGGCCAACACGACCTACGGCGAAAACACCGGCGTGCTTGCCCTGAGCCGCATCTATGACCCGCGCGTGATCCGCATTGCGGCAGTGCTCGCCGCGCTGCTGTCCTTCTGCCCGAAGTTTTCCGCGGTGATCTCGGCCATGCCCGGCGGTACCATCGGCGGCGTCAGCCTCGTGCTCTACGGCATGATCTCCGCCGTCGGCGTCCGCAACGTGGTGGAAAACCAGGTGGACTTCACCAAGTCCCGCAACGTTCTGATCGCGGCGCTCATTCTGGTGCTCTCTATCGGCATCAGCTACTCCACGGACGGCGCGATTTCGATCGGCTCGATCAGCCTCTCCGGCCTCGCCGTCGGCTCCATCGTCGGCATCGTCCTCAACGCCATCATGCCCGGCAAGGACTACGTCTACGGCGCCGACAAGCAAGGCGACGAATCCGTCAACTTCATCGTTCAGTAAGCACCCCGAAAGCATCAACCTTAGCCCTGCGTAGGGGCCGATGCCCACATCGGCCCGCGCTGGCGCTTCCGGCTTGCGTTCGGTTTGGATGAACGGAAAAACACCGTTATCCGTCGTAGCGGCGCTCATCGAGCGCCGCTACGACGGATAACAAGACTTTAGGTGCTCTATAAGCATAGAAAACCGCCCCTACCGGTTTTGGCAGGGGCGGTTGTTTATTTGATTTCTGCGGCGACGACGATCAGGCGGTCGTCGGTTTCGGAGCCGTAGTAGCAGGTGGAGAGGGTCAGGAGCTGCTTTCCTTCGGGGGCGGCGGCGTCGGTGGGGTAGAGCATGCAGTCTTCGAGGTGCTGCAAAAGCTCGGGCATTTCGCTGTCGTCGGCATTTGCGCTGCCGTACCAGTCGTCGTTCGAGGGGACGAGCGCGACGGCGAAGATTTCGTAGCTCTTGCAGCCCGCGAGGGTTTCCAGCTCGATCACGGGGTGCGCCGCGCAGTAGTCCGCGTCGGTATAGTCGCACAGGTCAGAGAACATCGTGCCATTTTTCATGTTGTGGCCATAGATGATCAGGCTTTTGCCGTCGACCGTGCAGCGCTCGTCGAGGAAGGGGACGCCGCTGTGGCTGTAGCCGTCACCGTCAAAGGCGCGGCGGAGGTACTTCATCGGCTCGTCGGGGGTGTAGGCCACCGGATAGTTGATTGCGGTGCCGT
>CAKUNB010000212.1 GCA_934668285.1 uncultured Oscillospiraceae bacterium
TCATTCCGCACGACCGCGCCGGAGGTCAGGGCGCGCGAGCCTTCAACCTCCGCGCCGAGCATGCAGCGTGAGTCAGACCGCACAACGCAGTCGCTGTTCATAGCCGTCGCGACTGCGTACTTTTCGTAGACCTTCGATACGTCTGCCAATTGCTCCTTCAGGATCGCAATGGTAACGTAGTTATCATCGACCGCCGCCGCCTGCCGTTCAATTGCGTCATAGGCCCCGACGGCGACCACAGACACCGTAACGGCAAGCGTCAGCGCCGCCGCCAGCACCGCCCACACGAGCGGCTTTCTTCGAATCTGCCGTAATAAAGCGAACATATTTCCTCTCCTTCCCGTCATCAGAGCAGCGCCGCCGCTCGGTTTCTTCTGTTTCAGTTTACCACGAGGAAAGTTAAAAGTCAATTTCGTGCGCTAAAGTAAAGTTTAAGATTTGTTTAAGACTTTCTTATTTTCTGTTTAAGCCCCGCAAATAGTGGCCGAAAAAGTAAAAAAACGCAGCTCGGAAAAAACCGAGCTGCGGTATATATTGGATTGTAACGCGTCGCAGGCAATCGGAATCAAAGGCCCTTCTTCTTGTTGTCCTTTTCCAGCTGCTTCTGCTTTTTCTTCTCCTCCGCCTTGGCCTTTGCGGCAGCCTGTGCTTCGGCGCGGGCCTTCTGTGCGGCTTCCTTCGCGGTGTTGTTGGTCATTACGGAGAAACGAGCCAGCTCCATGCGGACGCGGTCCGCACTGGTTTCGATCACGATGTTATCGTCCTTCATCTCGACGATCTTGCCGACGATGCCGCCGATGGTCGTGATCCGGTCGCCGACCTTTAACGAATTACGCAGATTCTCTTCTTCCTTCTTCCGCTTCTTCTCCGGACGGATGAGCATGAAGTAGAAAATCGCGACCATTGCAACAAGTAAGATGATAAATGTGGGGTCCATTGAATTTCCTCCTGTATGTGATAGAATTATTATACTGTTTCCCTATTCATAATGCAAGCATAAACTTGTAAAATTATGAAAATTCGGTCAATCCTCCGCCCGCTGTGACAAACGCTCGGAGTACTGCCTGCGGAAGTCCGCAAAGGTTCCCGCGTCGAGCGCGTCGCGGATGCGTTCGGTGAGCTTGTTGTAGAAATACAGGTTGTGCATGACGGCAAGGCGCATGGCCAGCATCTCCTCCGCCTTGAACAGATGGCGGAGATACGCCCGCGAATACCGGCGGCAGACCGGACAGTCGCACTGCGCGTCAATCGGCCGCTCGTCGCGCTCGTACTTTGCATTTTTCAGATTCATCGTGCCCGACCATGTAAAGAGCTTGGCATGCCGCGCGTTTCGCGCGGGCATCACGCAGTCGAAGAAATCCACGCCCCGCGCAACGGCCTCAATGATATTCGTCGGCGTGCCGACGCCCATCAGATAGCGCGTCTTATGCCGCGGCAGATACGGCTCGACGGCCTCGATGATCTCGTACATCGTTTCCGTGCTCTCGCCGACGGCCAGTCCGCCGATGGCGTAGCCGGGCAGATCGAGATCGGCAATCATTTTCGCGTGCTCAATGCGCAGATCGGCATACGTGCCGCCCTGATTGATGCCCCAGAGCATCTGCTGCGGGTTCACGGTCGTCTCTAACGTGTTGAGCCGCGCATTTTCCGCCTTGCAGCGCACCAACCAGCGGTACGTCCGCGCGACGGAGTCCTTCACGTACTGATACGGCGCGGGATTTTCGATGCACTCGTCAAAGGCCATGCAGATATCCGAGCCGAGATTCGACTGAATCTGCATGCTCTCCTCCGGCCCCATGAAAATCTTGTGCCCGTCCAGATGGGACGCGAAATACACGCCCTCCTCCTTGATCTTGCGCAAACTGGCGAGGGAAAAGACCTGAAAGCCGCCCGAGTCGGTCAGAATTGGGCCGTCCCATGTCATGAAACGGTGCAGGCCGCCCAGATCGTGTACTAACTGATCGCCGGGGCGCAGATGGAGATGATACGTGTTGGACAGCTCGACCTGACAGCCGATATTTTTCAAATCCGCTGCGCTCAGCGCACCCTTGATCGCACCCTGCGTGCCGACGTTCATGAATACCGGCGTCTGTACCGTCCCATGCGCACAGGTAAACACTCCCCGCCGCGCCGCGCCTTCGGTTTTTAATAGCTTAAACATAATGATACCTCTTAAAGTCATTCAATGAACATCGCATCGCCAAAGCTGAAGAAGCGGTAGCGTTCCTGTACGGCGACGTGGTAGGCATTCATAATCGTGTCGTAGCCGGCGAAGGCGGAGACGAGCATGATGAGCGTGCTTTCCGGCAGGTGGAAGTTCGTGATGAGCGCGTCCATCGCCTTGAAGCGGTAGCCGGGGTAGATGAAAATATCCGTCCACGCCGAGCGCTCGGTGAACACGCCGTTTTCGTCGCAGAGCGATTCCAGTGTGCGGCAGGAGGTCGTGCCGACGCAGATGATGCGCCCGCCGTTTTGCCGCGTTTCGTTCAGAAGCTGCGCCGTTTCGGCGGAAATCATGCAGAATTCCGAGTGCATATGGTGCTCCAGCACGTCGTCCACCTTGACCGGGCGGAAGGTACCGAGGCCGACGTGCAGCGTCACGTAAGCAAGGCGAATGCCCTTGGCCGCGATCTGCTCAAGCAGCTCCTTGGTGAAATGCAAACCCGCCGTGGGAGCCGCCGCCGAGCCGTT
>CAKUNB010000213.1 GCA_934668285.1 uncultured Oscillospiraceae bacterium
GCAGCACAGAGGCATAGCCCAGCAGCGTCCCGCAGACGACGCCAACCAGCTGCGTCAACCCCTGTCGCAGAGCGCGGGAAACGGTCGTCTCCATCGCAATCAGCGCACCGAAGGCCGCATAAAACAGCGACAGCGGCTCCTGCGTCAGCAGGCGCGCCAGCAGCACGGAAAGCGCAACGGCCAGCGCTGTTTTCACAATGCGGGGGCCGGGCGAAAGGCGGATTTTCATGAGCTTCATAGCGCGTTCCTTTCAAGGTTATAGCCCCAGTATAGCAGAAATCGAAGATTTTGCAAGCCCGCTTTTCGGGCTTGTCAGGGCTTGGCGGGGGTGCTATAATGCAGGGGAAGGAGGCGATGGTGATGACCATTCGCGACGCAGTGGCTGCGGACGTTCCCGCGATGCTGGCGATTTACGCGCCGTTCGTGCGGGAGACGGCGGTCAGCTTTGAATACGAGGTGCCGTCGGAGGCGGAATTTTGGCAGCGGGTGCAGGCACATCAGAAAAATCTGCCGTGGCTGGTCTGCGAGGAGGACGGGCGCGTTGTCGGTTACGCCTACGCCGGTCTGCCCTTTGAGCGGGCGGCCTATCGGTGGAACACGGAGATTTCCTGCTACCTTGCGCCGGAGGCGCGGCGGCGCGGCATCGGGCGGCAGCTTTATCAGAAAATCGAGGCCATCCTGACCGAGCTTGGGTACCGAAAGCTGTTTGCCGTTGTTACCTCGGCCAACGACGCTTCCATATCGTTTCATAAGGCGCTCGGTTTTACCGAAACCGCCCGCTTTCCGGCCGTCGGCTTTAAGCACGGCCAATGGTACGACGTGGTCTGGCTGGAAAAGCAGCTCCCCGCCGAAAATAATCCGAAAAATTTTCCGAAAGCCTATTGACAAATCCATACCGCGCGCTATAATAAGCATGTGATTAGAAAACAAATTTATGCTTAGGCGGTGATGGTATGACACAGCGGGAACGGCAGATTCTGCAATGGATCGAGGCCGACCCCATGATCTCGCAGGAACGCCTCGCCGAGAAGGCCGGTATCACCCGCTCCTCGGTAGCCGTGCATATTTCCAACCTGATGAAAAAGGGCTACATCGCCGGGAAGGGCTATGTGCTTCGCAGCGGCAGCTATGCAGCCGTCGTCGGCGGTGCGAACATGGACATTGGCGGAATCTCCGCCGCGCCGCTGGTAACGGAGGATTCCAACCCCGGCTCGGTCACGATGAGCCTCGGCGGCGTCGGGCAGAATATTGCGCGGAATCTGAGCTTGCTGGGCGTTGACGTCCGCTTTCTGACCGCCCTCGGCAACGACCTCTACGGCCAGCGCATCACGGCGGCCTGCGGCGAGCTGGGCATCGACATTACCCACGCGCTTCAGGTGCAGGACGGCGCGACCTCGACGTACCTGTTCATCTGCGGGCCGGACGGCGACATGGCGCTGGCGCTCAACGACATGGCGATCTGCGACCGCATCTCTCCGGCGTATCTGCAAAGCAACCTTCCCCTGCTGAATAACGCACAGGTCGTCGTCGTGGACACGAATCTCCCCGCCGAGTCGCTGGAATACCTGTGCACGCACTGCACCGCGCCGATCTTTGCCGATCCGGTTTCCACGATCAAGGGCGAAAAGCTCCGGCCGCTGCTCGGCAAGCTGCACACCCTCAAGCCCAACCGGCTGGAGGCCGAGCTGCTGTCCGGCGTCGAGATCAAGGACGAGCAGAGCCTGCGTCAGGCGGCGCAAACGCTGCTTGCCACCGGGCTGCACCGCGTGTTTATCTCCCTCGGCTCGCACGGCGTGCTGGCGGCGGACCGAAAGCAGACGCTGCTGCTCCCGCCCTCGAAGGCTGTGATGCGCAACGCAACCGGCGCAGGCGATGCCTATATGGCCGCACTTACGTGGGCCTATCTCGAAGGAATGGATCTGACGCAAACCGCTGCCTGCGCCGCCTGTGCCGCAGCAATCGCCGTCGAATCCAAGCAAACTATTAACCCGCATCTGTCATCCGACGCCGTCAGGGCGCGGATGGCGGAGTACAAAAAAAATTTAGTAAAGGAGCTTTGAAATCATGCTGAACAAATATCTGGAAGTCAATCCCGAGGTCGCTGAGGCCCTTGCGGCGGGCAAGCCCGTTGTCGCGCTCGAATCCACCATCATTTCCCACGGTATGCCCTATCCGCAGAACGTCAATATGGCCCGCGAGGTCGAGCGCATCATCCGTGAAAACGGCGCGGTTCCCGCGACCATCGGCATCATCGGCGGCAAACTCAAGGCCGGTCTGACCTCCGAGGAGCTGGAATACTTCGCAAAGAAGGGCCCGGCAATCGCTAAGGCTTCCCGCCGCGATCTGGCTGTGCTCTGCGCGCGCGGCGAGGACGGCGCTACCACCGTCACCACGACCATGATCGTCGCCCATATGGCTGGCATCAAGTTCTTCGCGACCGGCGGTATCGGCGGTGTGCATCGCGGTGCAGAAACCACGATGGATATTTCCGCTGACCTTGAAGAGCTGGCAATGACCCCCGTGCTGGTCGTCTGCGCCGGTGCAAAGGCCATCCTCGACCTCGGCCTGACGCTGGAATATCTGGAAACCCACGGCGTTCCCGTTATCGGCTACGGCACGAAGGAGCTGCCCGCGTTCTACAGCCGCCATTCCGGCTTCTCCGTCGATTATGAG
>CAKUNB010000214.1 GCA_934668285.1 uncultured Oscillospiraceae bacterium
CTGGGCCACGGCTCCGGAACGCACGTCAGCAAGGCGCTGGCCGATAAAAACGTAAAGGAAGCAACGGTCTACGTTTCCACCGCCTTTTTTACCGGCCTCGTGTTCGGGACGCTGCTTTCTATTTTCGGTCTGCTCTTTCTCGCACCCTTTATGCACCTGCTCGGCAGTACGGACACCATCCTCCCCTACGCCTGCGACTACGGCTTCTGGGTACTGGTTTCCTGTCCCTTCATGGTCTGTTCGCTGATTCTGAACAACAACCTCCGCTACGAGGGCAAGGCGTTTTACGCAATGATCGGCCTGACCATCGGCGGCGTGCTGAATATCCTCGGCGATTATCTGCTGATCACCTTCACCGATCTTGGAATCTATGGCGCGGGCCTCTCCACGGCGGCCTCCCAATTTGTCAGCTTCTGCGTCCTGCTGGCGCTGTACCTGAAATCGGCGCAGAGCACTATCTCGCTCCGCGCGGTCAGCCGGAGGCTCGCGGTTTATCTTGCTATCGTGCGTGTCGGCCTTCCCTCGCTGATCCGACAGGGCCTGACCTCTGTCTCCAACGGCCTTCTCAATAACCTCACTAAGCCCTTCGGTGACGCAGCAATCGCAGCCATGAGCGTTGTCAATCGCTTCACGGCCTTCGGCCTGTGCGTCGGGCTTGGCGTTGGTCAGGGCTTCCAGCCGGTCGCCTCGTTCAATTATCAGGCGGAGAAGTACGACCGCGTTAAAAATGGCCTGATTTTCACGATGCTTCTCGGCCTGTGCACCGTCGGCGTAATGGCCCTCGGCGGCTTTGTCTTCGCGCGGCCCATCGTCGCGCTGTTCCAGAAAAGCGAGGACGTCCTCAAGGTCGGCGTACCGGCGCTGCGCTATGCCACCGTCGGGCTGCTGTTCCTGCCGCTCAGCGTGCCGGTCAACATGCTCTACCAGAGCATCCGCAAGGCCGCTACCGCTTCCTTTCTCGCGCTGCTCCGCGCGGGTCTGGTGTTTATTCCCACCCTTCTGATCGGCTCAGCCTGCTTCGGTCTGACCGGCATCGAGCTGGCGCAGCCCATTGCAGATATCCTCACCGGCTTCATCTCCTTCCCCTTCGCCCTCCACTTCCTGCACGCCACCCCAAAGGAGCCATAAATTACAAATCCCCCGTTCCCTTGTCGGGAACGGGGGATTTGTTTATGTTACGCGTTTTCCTTTCGGAACTGATATACCGTCGTGGATTGGAATACCTCGCCCTTGCTCAGGAGGGCCGACGGGAACTGCGGGTGGTGCACGGCGTCCGGAAAGCTCTGCGTTTCCAGACAAATCTGCGCTCTTGTATTGTAGAGCTGAAGGCCGGGGCGATCCGTCAGCACCTGCATGACAAGCCCGCTGCGGCAGCCGCGCAGGATGGCGGCGGGCGCGCCCTCGTTCAGAACAAAGTTGTGGTCGAAGCTGTTCAGATACCGCTTTTGCTTTCTGAAATCGAACACCGAGCCGTCAACGGGAATCTTCCTTCCGGTCGGGATCAGCTCTGCGTCGACCTCCAGATAGCTGTCCGCGTTGAGATACAGCTCGTGCTCCGTTGCCAGCGCCGCCTCGTCGATGCCGTTGAGGTTAAAATAGGCGTGGTTCGTCAGGTTGATGACCGTGTCCCTGTCGGCGCTTGCCCGACAGTCAATGCGGATGGCCGCATCGAGCAGCGTAAAACGAACCTCCACCTGCATCGTCCCCGGAAAGCCCTGATCCCCGTCCTCGGACGTCAGGCGGAACACCGCCGCGTTTTCCTCCGGCAGCACTTCTCCCGACCACAGGCGCTTGGAAAAGCCGACCGCGCCGCCGTGCAGGGTGTTCCGGTTCTCGTTGACGGACAGCGGATAGGTCACCTCGCCCAACGGCAGGCTGCCTCCGGCAATGCGGTTTGCAAACCGGCCCACCGTCACGCCCTTGTCCGCAATCGGCATGCCGTCCCAGAAGAGCCGGTGGATCGCCGCGCCGAGCGGGTCAAGCTCCACGGCAAGATGCGCACTTTCCAGCCTCAGCATACCGGCACCTCCCTGAAATGAAACCTGTAACGCATAATAATTCCTCCTTCCCTGTTTTTCTGCTGTTCTGAGTTCCATTATTGCAGAAGCAGGCGCGTTTGGAAAGTCGTTTGCGTTCTTTTGTTTTCTCAGTCCAGCCCGAACAGCCGCAGCAGCTTCTCCCAGAAGGTCAGCGGCGCTTCCTCTGCCGCGTCGCTTACCACAGCTTCAGCTTTCTCGACTGCCGCCGTTTTGATCACAAACTGAACGGCGCTCACGCTGGTATTCTTGTCGGAGACGAAGGACTCCGTCTCCCCGTCGCCGCCGGTGATGGACGACGTCAGCGAATCGATCTCATCGCTGATCTGCGTGTCCATATCCGCCGTTTTGTCCGCGAACTCCGTCGTGCCGTCTGCAAGCTCCTTCGTTCCGCCGTACAGTGCATTCACGGCATCGTTCAGCTCGCCGACCTTGGTGTTCAGCGTTCCGGTCGCCTGATAAAGCTTGCCCGTCCCGTCACGCACCTCCGCCGCTCCGTCATCAATACTGCCGATAGCGGAAATGATCTCGTCCACCTTATCCATCAGCTCAGCGTCGTCCACCTCGAAGTCCAGCTTCATGCGAACGCCGTTGATGGCGGCGGCGTCCATTTCAAAGTCCGTGACATCGGCAT
>CAKUNB010000215.1 GCA_934668285.1 uncultured Oscillospiraceae bacterium
ACGCACGATGCGCCGTCTCATGCAGAATCTGACGCGCCCTTGGCGCTATAAAAAGCTTTTCAAGCTTTTTAACAGATCCTAGTATAAAACCTTAAATCCAGCATATTTTACCACACGGCCGCCATAAATACAAGGAGAGCACAGGTTTTTTCGGAAATTTGTTGCAAAGTGCCCACCGGATTTGATATAATCAGGAAAAACACAAGGAGGGTTCGACATGAAATGTAACCTGCTTCTCGACACCGCAACGGAGGCGGTCACCGAGACGGCGGAAAACGCCGCCGCTAAGCCGCAGAGCCTGACCGACATGATGGATTTGCTGATGATCGTGCTGCTCATCGGCTGCGGCGTTTATGCAATGTTCTCCGCGCTCAAGCTCAGGAAGCTGAGCTATCTCTTCCCAAACAGCTTTATCTACCCCGGCAACTGCAAGCCTGACGACTGCACGGACGCGCCCGGCTTTATCATTTACATCTTCCCGCGCCTGATGATCCTCGGCGCAGGCATGCTGGTGTTCGGCATCCTGTTCCTGCTGGCAACGAAGGTTCTCGGGATGGTTACGCTTTGGGTCAATATTGTCAGCGTCGTGCTGCCGCTGGCGCTGTTTGGCTGGTATATCGTGGTGCAGCGCAGGGCTGCAAAGAGGTTCTGGTAATGAAGATTGTAATTCTGGAGGGCTATGCCTCCAACCCGCACGATCTTGACTGGGACGGCTTCCGGCAGTACGGCGACGTGACGGTTTACGACAACACGCTGCCCGGGCAGGTGATCGAGCGGTGCAAGAATGCCGAAATCGTGTTCATCAACAAGGTGCCGATGACTGAGGCGGTTTTTGCCGCCTGCCCGAGCATTCGGATGGTCGGCCTATTCGCCACGGGCTACAATGTCGTCGACCTCGCCGCCGCATCGGCGCACGGGGTCACGGTCTGCAATGTGCCGGGCTATTCCACGCACGCCGTGGCGCAGATGACGTGGGCACTGCTGCTGGAGGCGACGCAGCAGGTCGGTTTACATAATACCGCCGTGCACGACGGCCAGTGGCAGAACGCAGCGCTGTTCTGCTTCTGGAACAAGCCGCTCACGGAGCTGCTCGGAAAGACGATGGGCATCGTCGGCTACGGCGCGATCGGCCGGACGGTCGGCGCAGTGGCGCAGGCCTTCGGCATGCGGCTGCTCGTTACCGCGCGGCACCCGAAGCTCGTGCCGGAGGGCGCGGAGTTCGTCGACCTGCCGGAGCTGCTGCGCCGGTCAGACGTGGTCAGCCTGCACTGCCCGCAGACGGCGGAGAATCTGCATATGATCGACGCAGAGGCGCTTGCCCGGATGAAGGACGGCGCGATCCTGATCAATACCGCGCGCGGCGGGCTGATCGACGAGGCCGCCGTTGCGGCCGCGCTGCAGAGCGGTAAGCTGGCCTATTACGGCGCTGATGTTGTGTCCAAGGAGCCGATTCTGGCGGAAAATCCGCTGCTCACTGCGCCTAACTGCATTCTCACGCCCCACATTGCGTGGGCGCCGAAGGAAACGCGCGTTCGTCTCCATGCAATTGCCGTGGAGAATCTTCGAGCCTTCCTCGCCGGAACGCCGCAGAACGTGGTGAATCCATAACCGAGAAAGGGGAAATTTGCATGCGAAACCTGTGTGTACTGCTTTGCGCGGCAGTGCTTCTTTTCCTTTGCGCCTGTGCTGCGCGGCAGGAGCCGACGGAAACCACGCAATCCGAGCCGCCTGCGCAGACTGCGCCGGCAAGCGAGCCTGCAACGCAGCCGATAACCCAACCGGAGACGCAGCCGCCGGAAACAGAGCCGACGACAGCCGCTTCGGAGGGAATCACGATGGCGGTCATCAGCGAGTACAGCGCAGAAAACCACGTCTACACCGTTTTTCCGGTTCTTCCCTCGGGGCCGATGGCAAGCGCGGCAATTCAGAATTTTGTTGAGGAAAGGATCGCAGAGTATTGCCCGGAGGCGCAAAACCTGACGCTTGAGGAGGAGCTGCCGGAGCATGTGCCGCCGTTTGCGGACAGCGACTGCTCGCTGGAGCTGATAGGCCGCGTGACGCTCTATACCGACGAACTGCTGAGCATTGTTTTTGAGGGCCAGACCTACAGCCGCGATGCGGCCTATCCGCTCAGCCTGATGTTCACGATGAACCTGAACCCGAAAACCGGCGAATATATCCGCTTTTCCGATCGCTACGTGGTGGATAAGCCGCTGTATGACGCGGTTGCCGCGCGTGCGACGGAGCTTTTGACCGAGGCATCGGGCGGCGAATGGCCGGAGGGCTGGGGCACCTTTGCCGAGCAGATCTGCGACGAAGCGCGCTTTCTGACGGGATTGCTCGAGGAAAAGGACTTCTGCGTGTACTTCACCGAGGAGGGCGCGTGCATCAATCTTCCGGTTTCCCATGCGCTGGGCGATTATCTGACCGTTCCGCTGACCTATGAGGAGCTGGCATGGGCGACTGATCTTTCTATTTAATGCTGATTCTTGATGAAAATATTTCATCAAGACAGCTTGTCAAAAAAGTCCTTGCGGACTTTTCCGACAAGCTGCCTTCAAAATTGCAAAATAGGAATAGGTAATATT
>CAKUNB010000216.1 GCA_934668285.1 uncultured Oscillospiraceae bacterium
CCTGCGCAACTCCGTAATTCTGGAGGAAATTTACAACGGCACCGGCGCAACGCAGGACACCATGCTGCGCCCGGACAGCATCATCTATCAGGAATACTCCGAAACGCAGGACCTAACGGACATCGACGTGCTGCTGATGCAGCTGCTGTACCATCCGGCCATCGAGCGCGGCATGAATACCGAGCAGTGCGCAGAGGTCATTCGCGTGCTTTACTATTAACAATTCAATGAAATCAATTGCCCCTGCCGGATCATCCCGGCGGGGGCAATTTTTACGGGAATTTTACGAACATACGTTTGAAAATTTGATTTTCTCGGGATTTTTTGCTGAAATTTCCTGTACAAGCTGCACAAATGTACGAAAAAGTGATTGATTTTTTATTGCGGAAAGAGTATACTGATAGCAAAGTGGAGCAAAATGGATGAAATATGAGCGAAGTGGAGTGAGGTGAAGCAAATGTTCGGCCAATACAAGCATTCTCTGGACGCGAAGGGGCGGCTTTTCGTTCCGGCAAAGCTGAAGGAGGAGCTGGGCGAGGCGTTCTATGTCGCCAAGGCGCCGGATGCCTGCCTCACGGTCTACCCCGAGACGGAGTGGCAGAAGGTGCTCGACCACTGCAACGAGCTGCCTGCCTCCAAGGCGCGCGCCATGCGCTTCTTCTTTGCAAACGTGACAAAATGCGAGCCGGACAAGCAGGGGCGCTTTCTTCTGCCCGAGTCCTTCCGGCGCTACGCCGGTATTGAGCAGGAGGTCATCTTCCTCGGCCAGGCCGGACGGGCGGAGATCTGGGCGGCGGAGCGCTACGAGACGGAGGAGGCCAAGTACCTCACGCCGGAGGCAATCGCCGCCGCGATGGAGGAGCTGGGCTTCTGATGGAATACTTTCACAAATCCGTCCTGCTGGACGAGTGCATTGAGGCGCTGAACATCCGCCCAGACGGAATTTATCTCGACGGCACGCTCGGCGGCGCGGGGCATTCCCTTGAAATTGTCAAGCGCCTGACAACGGGCTGCTTGATCGGCGTTGACCGCGACCGGACGGCGCTGGCGGCGGCGGAGGAGCGGCTGAAGCCGTACCTTGACCGCGTGACGCTGGTGCATTCCAATTTTTCCGAAATCCGCGCGATTCTGCGCGAGCTTTCCGTCAGCGGCGTGGACGGGATGCTCTTTGACCTCGGCGTTTCGTCGCCGCAGCTGGACGACGCCGCGCGCGGCTTTTCCTACATGGCCGACGCGCCGCTGGACATGCGCATGGACCGCGACGATGCCCTGACGGCGGCGGAGATCGTCAATACGTGGCCCGCCGACGAGCTGCGCCGCATCTTCTACGAATATGGCGAGGAGCGCTACGCGCCGCAGGTCGCGGCTGCAATCGTGCGGCGGCGGGAGACCGTGCCGATTCAAACGACGCTGGAGCTTGCCGACGTGATCCGCGGCGCAATGCCGCCGCAGGCGCTGCGCGAAAAGCAGCATCCGGCCAAGCGCTGCTTTCAGGCCATCCGCATTGCCGTCAACGACGAGCTTGGCTCCGTGCGGCGGCTGATGGACGATGCCATTGACTGCCTGAATCCCGGCGGACGTCTGGCGGTGATCACCTTCCATTCGTTGGAGGACCGCATTGTCAAGACTGCGATGCAGGCGGCAGCGAAGGGCTGCACCTGCCCGCCGGAGTTTCCGGTCTGCGTCTGCGGCAAAAAGCCGCGCGTAACCGTGCTGACCCGCAAGCCGATCATTTCCGGCGCGGCGGAGCTGGCGGAAAATCCCCGCGCGCGCAGTGCAAAGCTCCGCGTGGCGGAAAAATTGTAACTGATTCTTTCTGAAAGGGGCGCTCGGCATGGCGCAGCGGGAACAATACCGAACCAACGGCGCGGCTGCCTACGATATCTTTGCTGACAGCACGGCGCGGCAGCTGATTCGCAGGACGCTTCTGCCCGAGGAGCCGCGCCGCGCGGCAAAGGCGCTTCCCAAGCAGCGCGTCAGTGTGCTGCGGCTGCTGGCCATTGCGCTGACGCTTGGCCTGCTGCTGCTCTCCGTGTTCAGCTTTGTAAGCCTCTATGAGACGCAGAGCACAGCGGCTGCGCTCGAGGAGCAGTACGCCGCGCTCGAGGAGGAGCAGCGGGAGCTGACGGCACTTTATGAGCAGGAAATTGATCTGGATGCGATCGAGGCCCGCGCGGAGGCACTCGGCCTGCACCGCGCATCCGGCGACGAGATCGTTACGGTGCATGTCCCCGACGGGGATACCACCGAGGTATACGAGCTGCCGCAGGACGGGGGCTTTTTCGCGCAGGCGGGAGCTATTATCGGCGGAGTTTTTCGGAATTTGACGGAATACTTTTCCTGAACCCGAATATATATCATCATGACAAGGGCGGCGTTTGCGAACTGCCGCCCTTGTTTTGAATGATTTTCGGGAGGCAGGTATGAAGCGAAGGGACGTTCCGAAACGGCCGCGCCGCCCGCGCAGCAGAGCGCAGGGCGTTACGGATACCTACATCCGGCGCGGCAGTGTGGCCATGATGCTGCTGCTTGGCATTGTGTCTTTTCTGGCGGTGACGGG
>CAKUNB010000217.1 GCA_934668285.1 uncultured Oscillospiraceae bacterium
CCGGCCAAAGCGTCTGCGTAAAATAGTATTCGGCATATGCCGACTGCCATAACAGAAAATTTGAGGTCCGCAGCTCGCCGCCCGGCCGGATGACCAGCTCCGGATCTGGAATTCCCGCCGAATACATCAGATTCGACAGGCGCTCCTCCGTTAAATTCTCCGGCTTGCATTTGCCGTCCACGCAGTCCTGCGCAAACTGCTGCGCGGCGCGAACGATCTCCGCCCGTCCGCCGTAGTTCAGGCAGAAATTGACCTGCACGCCTGCATATTGCTTTGAGCGCTCGGCGGCGATGCGGGCCTCCTCCTGCAATTGCGGCGAGAGACGGGACAGGTCGCCGAAGAAGCAGAAGCGCACCTTATTTTTCTCCATATCGCGGATGGCCTCGCTGAGATAGCGCTCCAAAAGCTCCATGATAGCATCGACCTCCTCGGGCGAGCGCTTCCAGTTCTCCGTGGAAAAGGCGTAGACCGTCAGATAGTGCAGGCCGATGGACTTGGCGTAATTTGCGATGGTGCGGAAGGCCTCCGCGCCGACCTTATGCCCCGCCTGCCGCGGCAGGCCGCGTTTTTTTGCCCAGCGGCCGTTGCCGTCCATGACGATGGCAATGTGCGTCGGAAGCGTCCGCTGCTGCGGCGCGGGCTTTGGTTGTCTGAACAGCATAGATAATCTCCAAAAGAAAGAGCGGCCGGGTCTGCACCGCGTCGCGGCAGGCCGACCCGACCGTTCCGGTGGTCAAATAAAAAGTTTAGGCTTGTGAAGCATGAAGTGCCAGCAGCGGGCCGATGAGGGCATCGGCCCCTACGCAAGTGCGGGACAGCAAAAAATTTACTGTCTTAAAGTTCCATCAGTTCCTTTTCCTTGACTGCGCAGGCTTCATCGACCTTCTTGATATACTTATCGGTCAGCTCCTGCAGGTCCTTTTCGGCCTTTTTCTGGTCGTCCTCGGTGATCTCGGAGTCCTTCTTAAGCTTCTTGATATAGTCCATTGCGTCGCGGCGGATGTTGCGGACTGCGACCTTACCGTCCTCACCGTACTTCTTGACCTGCTTGACCAGCTCCTTACGGCGCTCCTCGGTGAGCTGTGGGAACACAAGGCGGATCACACGGCCGTCGTTCTGCGGGTTGATGCCGAGGTCGGAGGTCTGGATGGCCTTCTCGATCTTCTTGAGCAGGGAGCCGTCCCACGGCTGGATGACGAGCGTGCGGGCATCGGGTGAGGAAATCGTGCCGACCTGCCCGATGGGCGTGTCAACGCCGTAGTACTCCACGGCAATGCGGTCGAGAACGCGGGCATTGGCGCGGCCTGCACGGATTGCGCCGAAGTCCTCCTGTAAAATGTCCAGGGTCTTTTCCATCTTTCGAGTGAATTCTTTGAAATCAACTGACATATTATTTATCCTCCTTAACAACTGTTCCGATTTTTTCTCCCATCACGACGCGGTAGATATTCTCCGGGTCGGCCAGCGCGAACAAGATGATGGGGATGTGATTGTCCATCGACAGGGATGTAGCGGTGCTGTCCATCACCGTCAGGTGCCGCGCCAGCACCTCGTCATAGGTGATCTCGTCAAACTTAACGGCTTCGGGGTTCTTGTTGGGATCGTCCGAGTACACGCCGTCGACATTCTTGGCAAGCAAAATGGCGTCGGCGTTGATCTCCGCCGCGCGGAGCACCGCGCCGGTGTCCGTGGAGAAGAAGGGATTGCCCGTGCCGCAGCCGAAGATGACGACGCGGCCCTTTTCCAGATGGCGGATGGCCCTGCTGCGGATATAGGGCTCTGCGATGCGGTTCATCTCGATCGCCGTCTGGACGCGGACGGGGACGTTGCGCTGCTCCAAGCTGTCGGCCAGTGCGAGGCAGTTGATCACCGTCGCCAGCATACCCATATGGTCGGCGCGGGTGCGCTCCATGCGGTCGCCGCCGTCCTTGAGGCCGCGCCAGAAATTGCCGCCGCCGACGACGATACCGACCTGCACGCCGGACTCCACGCACTTTTTCACCACATCACAGACGCTGCCGATCACGTCGAAATTCAGGCCGCGATGCGCCTCGCCCGCCAGCGCCTCGCCGCTGATCTTCAGCAGGACGCGGCGGTACTTCGGCTCGTTCATGGGGAACCACTCCTTATGTTCAAAATTTCTCGCGTCTATTCTATAATAATTTCGCCCGCTTGACAACCAAAATTTCGTTTTTTCACAAATTGTTTTCAAAATTTTCCGCCGCAAAAACTTTTTTCGACGCAGCCGGTACAATTTCATTGCCAAATGTGGGAAAATGGTATATAATGAGTGCCGAATATTCTCAGGAGGATAAAAGCAATGGCGGAAGCGAAAAATTTTATTGAAGCGTTTGTCGAGGAGGATATTGCCGCCGGCGGCCAGTTTGAGGGCATGGCGGTGCATACCCGTTTCCCGCCCGAGCCGAACGGCTATCTGCACATCGGCCACTGCAAGGCGCTGTGCATCGATTTCGGCACGGCGGAAAAGTTCGACGGCCTGTGCAACCTTCGCATGGACGACACCAACCCCACCAAGGAGGACGTCGAGTACGTTGATGC
>CAKUNB010000218.1 GCA_934668285.1 uncultured Oscillospiraceae bacterium
GGATGCGGGCACTCCGCTTGCCGGTCGGAGCGAAGCGACGTGGCAATCTCGTGCAGGCAGTTTCGAATTCGCCGAAACCTGCCAAACAATCAAAACAATTCTGCGAGATTGCCGCGGCCCTTTCAGAGCCGCGGCAATGACACGTCTTATTATCCAAGCAGCAGCGTGTACCAGACGCCGCCGATTTCACGAAGCAGCATCTGCGCAAAGTAGAGCCGGTTGCTTGTCGGCGAGGGGACGCCCAGCGCACGGACGCCCTGTTTCTTCGCCAGCAGCGCCGCGCGGCAGAGATGGTATTCGCTCGAAACGATCGCGACGGTGTCCGGCCTTGCGCCGGTTTCCTTCTCGATCAGGTCAAGGGAAAAGCGCAGGTTTTCCTCCGTGCTGGCCGCGTTTCCTTCTTTGTACAGGCGCTCCGGCGCGATGCCCGCCGCCGTCAGCCAGCGGTACATGCACTCCGCCTCGGAGATGTTCTCGTTGTCGCCCTGCCCGCCGGAGAGCACCGCCGACGCGTCGGGATAGGCCTGAAGATATGCCTGCGCGGCACGCAGCCGCTCATAGAGTGAGCGGCTCGGCTGCGTGCCGTTCACGCCCGCGCCGAGAACGATCAGCCACTCCGCCTCCGGCTCCGCTGCGCCGCCGCAGCTGGCCCCGACCCAGATGCCGGTCGCCGTTCCGGCGGCCAGCACCACCGCCAGCAGCACCAGCAGCACGCGCCGCGTCCAACGCGTCGCGCGGGGAAAGCGCCCGCGCAGCCCGTCGACCGCGCCGAAGATCAGCACCAACGCACCGGCCGCGCACAGCAGCGCGCCCGCAAAGCCGTAGTAGAGCGTGGTCAGGCGGGCGGCAAGGCCGAGCGCAATCAGCAGCAGGCCCGGCAGCAGATAGCGCAGCCTCATGCCCCGAACAGGTAGCCCTTGAGCACGCGTAAGGTATTAAGCACGCCGTCCTTGTGGCTGCGCTCGTAGCCGTGCGAGGCATAGACGCCCGCGCCGATCAGCCCGTGGCGAATGTCCGCGCCCGCGCTGAGCGTCGCCTCGACATCCGAGCCGTAGTGGGGGTAGATGTCCACGGCGTAGTCGGCATTTTCGCGCTTGGCGGCGGCAATAAGCTTCTGCACGACCTCGTAGGAGTACGGGCCGCCGGAATCCTTGGCGCAGATGGAGACCTGCCGCTCGGTGCACTGCAGGCCGTCGCCCACGCAGCCCATATCAACGGAAATTGCCTCGGTCACACCCGCCGGAACGGAGGCCGCGCCGCCGTGGCCGACCTCTTCATAGACCGTAACGTGGACATAAACGCGGCGCTTCGGGGTCAGCTTGTGGTCGGCGAGGTACTTGGCAAAGCCCAGTAAAATGCCGACGGACAGCTTGTCGTCGAGGAAACGGCTCTTGATATAGCCGGATTTGGTCACGCGCGTGCGCGGCTCGAAGCAGACAAAATCGCCTACGGAGATGCCGAGCTTTTTCACATCGTCGGCGGAGCTGACGGCCTCGTCGAGCACGACCTCCATGGCCTTCCATTTGCGGGAGGTATCATTATAATTGTCGTTGACGTGAATCGACGCGTCGCAGAGCTGGAGCGTGCCTTCATAAATGCCGTCAAATTTCGTCACGATGCGGCAGTTTTCCGCCTCGGCGTTGTTGGCGTTCATACCGCCGACGTTGACGATGCGCAGGCGGCCGCTGCCCTTGATCTCCGCGACCATGCCGCCGAGCGTGTCGGCATGGGCTTCGAGCAGCAGCGCGTCGTTCGCATCCTCGCCGCCGAGGTCGATCAGGATGCCGCCCTTGTTCGTCCGCACCGCGGAAAAGCCGAGCGCTTCAAATTCCTTCTTAACGAATTCCTCCGCCGCGCGGGTGTAGCCCGTCGGGCTGTCGATGGCCAGAAGCGCCGTCGTTTTCTCAACCGCGAAGTTTACATAATTTTCCATTTCTATTTCTCCTTTGTCGGGAAATCCTATTCCGCGTACCATTATAGCATAGTTTCGAGAAAAAGAACAGCAAAAACCGCAAGTCGTGTGCATTCGACCTGCGGTTTTTGTTATATTTGAGTCAATTCTCAGAAGCTGCGGTCCTTAGAAGCGATCTCCTTGAGGCAGCGGGTCTCGAAGTCGTCGGGGGACATGGCGCCGAGATCGACACCGCCGCGGGTACGGACGGAAACCGTGCCGTTTTCCATGTCGCGGTCGCCGATAACGAGCATATACGGGATCTTTTGCAGCTGCGCCTCGCGGATCTTATAGCCGAGCTTCTCGCTGCGCAGGTCGCTCTCGGTGCGGATGCCGAGGTCGTTCAGGCGCTGCTCCAGCTGCTTGGCGTAGTCATGCGCACGGTCGGTGATGGGCAGGATGCGTACCTGCGTCGGCATCATCCACAGCGGCAGCGCACCGGCGTATTCCTCAATTAGGTATGCCAGCGTCCGCTCGTAGCAGCCAAGGCTGGTGCGGTGGATGATATACGGCAGCGCCTTCTCGCCGTTTTCGTCGATATAGTACATACCGAAGCGCTCGGCCAGCAGCATATCGATCTGAATGGTAACGAGGGTGT
>CAKUNB010000219.1 GCA_934668285.1 uncultured Oscillospiraceae bacterium
CTCTAATTGTGCTAAGCACAAGGGCTGGGGAATTAAAAAGTTTGAATACCAAACTATAGACAATTTCCTCGCTGCCCACGAAAATGTGCGTCAACTCGGTTGTCTCGTTGATATAGGTTTCAACAACCTATTTCAGCCTTCTCATCTCATACCCTAACACAGTAAGGAAGGATATACCTCCCAAAGGGCGCAAAAAGCACCCTCTGGGAATATGGATATATCTAAGAATTGCTAGATCATTACCAACACTTAGAGCTAACCGCAGTGTTATATGCTTAAAAAGCTTGTGGTAATATTTCCAACCATTGAGGAATGCTATGTGAGTGAAATCTGTGTTGCGCTTTGGGCAAGTCAGTGTTTTTAATAGAATAGTGCTTACAATCTGACATAATCGCACAATGCTTTAATTTTGATAATACTTGCATATTTCCATTGATAACAAGTATACCTAACAACAAATACTCCAAGCGCGGATAATTCTCCAAAAAAGATAGGTCATCTGCTGTTTGACTGCCAATCAGCTCTAAATAACGCAAGTTTGGTAACGGTGGAATTTGTGAAACATGAATACGGTTGCACCTTTCAATAGCAAGGCTTTCCAAACCACAACATAAATTAAGGTAATGAACATCCGACAGTCTACGTTGGTTCGCAATCGAGAGTGATATGATCTGAGGTATCGCCTGTATTCCCTCAACGCGTTGTAGTTTCCCATTAAATATACATAAGGCTCGGAGACTACTCCCAACAAGGTATGTCAAATCGTTACCAAGCCATTCCTGCACAACGAGAGTGCAAAGCGATTGACACATAGCTATGTTGTAAAAATTGTATTGCGTTCGTGAAAATAGAAATTGCAAATTGGGGAATTGCGCTAAGTCAATCGCATATAAGTCAATGCAGTCTGAGTAGTAGTCCAACTTTAAGGATATGATACGCAATCCCCTTAGGTATCCCAAACCTTCCTCGCTTATTTCACCAGGACGCAGAATTAGATTCTCTACACCAGGAAAAAAGCGCAAGCATTGCAAAGCATCCAGTTCAACAGATACATTGCAAAAGGGAAGCGAGCCAAGTTTTGCAAGCTCTTCTTCGTCATAGCTGCCAATCTCAATAAAATCTAACCTGCTTTTATTCATAAATTCATTGGAATGTCGCAAATATCACCACCCCTTTACAACCATGAATTAAAGATTTTAAACCCAGGACTCATTATTTTGTTAATTAACTTTCCTCCAAAATCGAAGTTGTATTTTGCCATTTTCATATATTCATCCACAAAGGCAGTTGCATTGTTCCTTGATGGCTGCCAAACGGCGTCTATAACTTCGTATCCCTTTCGTTCAAGGCGTCGTATAGATGCGTTCATTCGAGACGCCGAACCCTTACCCACATATACCTGATCATTTGAAGTACTGATTTCATAGGTACCGGGCTGTTTCACACAACTATTATGCACCAGCACCCCATTGTCGGATACATAATAGGTATGATAATCCGCAACCTGGAAGTTATAGACCTTGACAGGGCTTTCGAGCAGCTCATGCTGGACCTTTTCCACGACGACATACTCACCGTTGACAAGGACGAGAATGTCACCCGCGCGGAGGTGCGCTGCATCCGTCCAGCCCTTGACCGGACAATAGAACGGGTGCGTCGGCGTGGCAACAATTTCCTCGCCGCTCACGAAAATGTGCGTCAGCTCGGTCGTCTCGTTGATATAGGTTTCGACGACCGGCTTGAGCGCAACGTCCCCGGTTTCTTCATCCCATGCCCAGACAAGATCCCCTGCTTTGATTTTCTCAATTGCGACAAGACCCGTTGCGGTAGCAACAGTCGTTCCGGCAACAAAGCATGCGCCATTTTTCAAATAACCGGAATAGCCGCTCATGCCGCCTTGTATTGCGCCGGTGATTGCGCCGGTAAGAGCGCCGTCGCCCATGCCTTCCAGTGCGGCTTGTCCGGCACCCTTCCAGCTGCCTGTTTTTCTCCTATGAGAAATTGCACCTTGAGCCGCTCCCGTTGCTCCACCAACAACCATACCGATCGCCGCGCCCTTTGCGGCGCCTACGGCAATTGCCGCAACTGCCGTGCACGAGCCGGCTGTTGCAACGGTGACTGCCGCAACAGCCGCAACTGCGACTACAATAGCTACCGCCGCAATCGTCTTTTTCAGCCAACTGCAAAGCTCTCCCGTTTCATCCACCCGCATTACCGGATTATTGCTGCAATAAGCGAACAGATTGGTGTCATCCAGGCTGTCTGCGGCAATTTCACTGTATTCCGGTGCGTCAGCGTTGATGAACCGATGTGTTACCGGGTCGTAATATCTGCTTTGGAGGTAATAGAACCCTGTCTCGGTGTCGTAGTAGTACCCACGGTAGCGCAGAGGGTTGATTTCTGCCTTGGAGCCGGAGCTTGAAAGGATTTTGCCCCATGCGTCATAGGCATAGGAAGCCACAGACGTGCCGCCGCCATCGACCAACTTGACCACATCGCCTTGCAGGTTCAAGACATAAT
>CAKUNB010000220.1 GCA_934668285.1 uncultured Oscillospiraceae bacterium
ACCATGCCCTCGCGGCGGCCCTTATTGATCAGCGCCGTCAGGGAAGCCATCAGTTCCTCGTTCGATTTTCCGTTCTTATTTGCGGTAGCCATAAAGCACTTCCTTGCTGCTCATTCTTTATCGCTGCCGGAGGATGAAAAAACCGGTGTTCTCCCTCCGGCGGAATAAAACAAGGCGGTTCGGCGAACCTGTGTTGCAGCCCTCTCTCTTCTCTCGTGCGCAACGCGCTTGGCTGTTAGTTGGCGCTACTTCCACCTTTAGCATATCCAGTTCATTATATCGTCCTTTTCCGCAAAACGCAAGAGATTTTTGTAGATTTTTTACGAAAAATTGCAGTTTCCCGAAAAATCCGGTGCGCGAACCTGAGAAAAACACGCCTTGGCGCCTGCTGTTTCAGCATACCCGCCAAAGCGTGTTGTCATACATAAAAAGATTGAAAAAGCTTTTGAAAATCAGTCGTTTTCCGCAGATTTCCGTGCGTTTGCCGCGCAGAGAGTTTCCAATTCGCTGCGAACGGCGGCAATAAACTCGTCGCTCGTCAGTACCTCAGCCTCTCCCCGTTCCCACAGCAGCGCAAGATCTTTCGTCATCCGGCCACTTTCGATCACGCGCAGGCAGGCGGTCTCCAGCGTTTCTCCAAAGGCAGTCAGCGCCGCGTTGCCGTCCAGCTCGCCGCGCTTCTTCAGCGCACCCGTCCACGCAAAAATCGTCGCCATCGGGTTGGTCGAGGGCTTCTCTCCCTCGAGATAGCGGTAGTAGTGCCGCGTTACCGTGCCGTGCGCCGCCTCGTATTCGTACTCCCCATCCGGCGAGACCAGCACGGAGGTCATCATCGCCAGCGAGCCGAAGGCCGTGGAGACCATGTCGCTCATCACGTCGCCGTCATAGTTCTTGCAGGCCCAGATGAAGCCGCCTTCGCTGCGGATCACGCGCGCAACCGCGTCGTCGATCAGCGTGTAGAAATAGTGCAGCCCCGCCGCATCAAAGCGCTCCTTGTACTCGGCGGCGAAAAGATCGTCGAAAATCCGTCGGAACGTGCCGTCATAGATTTTTGCAATCGTGTCCTTGGCGGAGAACCACAGATCCTGCTTCGTCGCCAGCGCATAGTTAAGGCAGGAACGGGCGAAGGAGGCAATCGAGCTGTCCTTGTTGTACTGCCCCGTCAGAACGCCGCCGCATTCAAAGTCGTAGATGGTTTTGCGCGTTTCCGTGCCGTTTTTGTCGGTGAAAACCAGCTCGGCCTTCCCCTCCGGCACGCGCAGCTCCGTCGCCTTGTAGACGTCGCCGTAGGCGTGGCGGGCAATCGTGATCGGCTTTTTCCAGTTCTTCACGACCGGCTGGATGCCGTCCACCAAAATCGGCGCACGGAACACCGTGCCGTCCAGAATCGCCCGGATCGTTCCATTCGGGCTTTTCCACATCTCATGGAGTGAATACTCGGTCATGCGCTGTGCATTTGGCGTGATCGTTGCGCATTTCACGCCGACGCCGTACTTGCGAATCGCGTTGGCCGCGTTGACCGTCACCTCGTCGCGCGTCCGGTCGCGCTCCTTGAGGCCGAGGTCGTAATACTCCGTTTTCAGCTCGATAAACGGCATCAGCAGCTCGTCCTTGATGCTTCGCCAGAGAATGCGCGTCATTTCGTCGCCGTCCATCTCGACCAGCGGCACAGTCATCGGTATTTTGTCCATTTTTCCCTCCCGATTGATCACCTCGCAGCGGTTGATCGGTGTCCCAAGCTCATAGAATTTTTCCTCGTAGCCCGTCATAATCCCGACCGGCCCGTTCGCATGCAGATTTCTTGTGATATTTCTGATCTCCCAGCCGCTTTCGTTGAATTCGCTCAGCGACCATTCAAAAAGCGCCGAATTGTCGGTCTTGAAATGAATCTCGCCGTTCGGCCGGAGAATTTTTCGGTACTTTTCCAGAAAGCTCCGGTAGGTCAGGCGGCGCTTGGCGTTTTTCTTGCGCGGCCACGGGTCGCAGAAGTTCAGATAGAGCAGATCGACCTCGCCGTCGGCAAAGTATTCCTCCAACTCCGCAGCGTCAAGGGATAGGAAGTAAAGGTTTTTCAGGCCAACCGCCAGCGCGCGCTCCATGCCGAGCAGCATCGCCTCTTGCACCCGCTCGACGGCAATCAGAAGAATGTCGGGATTGGCCTGCGCCGTTTCGACCGTGAATTTGCCCTTGCCGCAGCCGACCTCCAGCCGCACTTCCCTCGCCTCCGGCATCAGCGACCGCCACGCCCCGCGCAGCTCCTTCCCATTCCGAATCCAGATCGCCGAACAAGCCTCCATCCGCGGCTCCAAATTGTTGCGTTTTCTCATTCGCATAGACGCAATACCTCGTTTTCTGTTTGTCTGGAAGGATTATAGCAAAACTTTTCCCGCAGGTAAAGTATTTTCTTGCTTTTTCGTGTGAAATGCGCTATAATCCGATTGCAAACTTCCGGGCTTAGCGAAGTTTGGTATCGCGCTTGGTTTGGGAGTGCCGTGGCAGTATCCGGGAC
>CAKUNB010000221.1 GCA_934668285.1 uncultured Oscillospiraceae bacterium
CCCTCTGGGAGGGCCAAGACGGTGCAGCGGGGGATTATAGGAATTTCAAATTTGACGAGATTTCGCAGAGGGCTTCGGAGAATTCGGTGGAGTAGTTCGGCAGTTTGGCGAGGTCGCAGAGGGAGAGCATGCCGACGAGTTTGCCGTTGCTCTGCACGGGCAGGCGGCGGATCTGCTCGTGGGACATCAGGTCGGTCGCCCTGTGCAGCGAATCCTCCGCGTCGACGGAGATCACCCTCCGCGTCATGATCTCCGATACCTTGACGCCGGACGGATCATCGTCCGCGGCAACGCAGCGCAGGACAATATCGCGGTCGGTCACCATTCCCCGCAGCCTCCCGTCCTTCCCACACACCGGCAGGGCGCCGATATTATGCCGTGACAGCAGCCGCGCCGCAACGGACGCGCTGTCCTCCGGTGTAACGGAAACAATTCTGGGCGACATGATGTCTTTAACTTTCATAAACGCTTACCTCCGAATCAATATTCTACCGGAAGTATCGCCCAGAACATAAAATACTAAACAAAATCCGAGCCGCTGTACATGGCGGCTCGGATTTTTGTTCCACAAAAGATTTACTTATGGAAGCTCGCGTCGATGGCGGCGGCGGCTTTCTTGCCGGCGCCCATGGCGAGGATGACCGTTGCTGCGCCGGTAACGGCATCGCCGCCGGCGTAGACGCCCTCGCGGGTGGTCATATTCTCCTCGTTGACGACGAGACAGCCCTTCTTGTTCGTTTCCAGACCCGGCGTCGTGGAGCGGATGAGGGGGTTCGGGGACGTGCCGAGGGCCATAATGACAGTGTCGACGGCCAGCGTGAACTCGCTGCCCGCGATCTCGACCGGACGGCGGCGGCCGGAGGCGTCCGGCTCACCCAGCTCCATGCGGATGCACTCCATCGAGCCGACGCGGCCGTTGCCGTCGTCGAGGAGCTTGGTCGGGTTGCAGAGGGTGCAAAGCTCGATGCCCTCCTCCTTGGCGTGGTGCAGCTCCTCAAGGCGGGCGGGCATTTCGGCCTCGCCGCGGCGGTAGACGATGTACACATGCTCCGCGCCCAGACGCTTGGCGCAGCGGGCGGCGTCCATTGCAACGTTGCCGCCGCCGACGACCGCGACTGTCTTGGAGACGATGACCGGCGTGTCGTTTTCTTCGTTGTACGCCTTCATCAGGTTGATGCGGGTCAGGTATTCATTCGCGGACATAACACCCTTAAGCGCCTCGCCGGGGATGTGCATGAACATCGGCAGGCCGGCGCCGGAGCCGACAAAGATCGCCTTGTAGCCCATCTCAAACAGCTCGTCGATGGTCAGCACCTTGCCGATGACCATGTTGGTCATGACCTCGACGCCCATGGCCTCGAGCTTTTTGACCTCGTTGGCCACGATGGCCTTCGGCAGACGGAACTCGGGGATGCCGTAGACCAGCACGCCGCCTGCGGTATGCAGAGCCTCGAAAATGGAGACCTCGTAGCCCTTCTTGGCAAGCTCGCTGGCGCAGGTCAGGCCCGCGGGGCCGGAGCCGATAACGGCGACGCGGATACCGTTGGATTCGGGTTTTTCGGGCATCTTATTGACGTTCTCGCGGTACCAGTCGGCGACGAAGCGCTCCAAGCGGCCGATGGCGACCGGCTCGCCCTTCACGCCGCGGACGCACTTGCTCTCGCACTGGCTCTCCTGCGGGCAGACGCGGCCGGACAGCGCGGGCAGCGCGTTGGTCGAGGTGATGACCTCGTAGGCTGCGGCAAAATCGCCCTCGGCGACCTTCGAGATAAACTCGGGAATGCGGATATTGACGGGGCAGCCCTCGACGCAGTGCGGCTTTTTGCAGTTGAGGCAGCGCTTGGCTTCCTCTACAGCCATCTGTGCGGTGTAGCCAAGGGAAACCTCCTTAAAATTCTTATTACGGACGTTCGGCTCCTGCTCCGGCATGGGAGTCTTGATCATGGACATATTCGGCATTGTGTGTTCCTCCCTTACTGAATCAGCGCTTTGCCGAGCTTTTCCATCCGGCAAATGTGGTTTTTCTCGTCCTCCGCCTCCTGATCGCGATAAACGCCGTTGCGGTTCATCAGCTCGGCAAAATCAACCTTATGTCCGTCAAAATCGGGGCCGTCGACGCAGGCGAACTTGACCTCGCCGCCAACCGTAACGCGGCAGCCGCCGCACATGCCGGTACCGTCGACCATGATGGGGTTGAGGGAGACAATCGTCTTTACGCCGAACGGCTCGGTCGTCTTGGCAACGAACTTCATCATCGGAATCGGGCCGATCGCAAGAACCTCGTCATACTGATTGCCCGCCTCGAGCAGCTGCTGAAGCTTGACGGTGACAAAACCATGCTCACCATAAGAGCCGTCGTCGGTCATGAGATAGAGATTGTCGCTGGCCGCGCGGAACTCGTTCTCGAGAATGACAATATCCTTATTGCGGAAGCCGACAATGACATCGACCTGGCAGCCTGCGTCCTTAAAGGCCTGCGCAGAAGGAAGCGCAATCGCGCAGCCAACGC
>CAKUNB010000222.1 GCA_934668285.1 uncultured Oscillospiraceae bacterium
GTACATCCAGTAAAGCGCCAGCCCGATGCCGAGCGCAAGGGATACCGCCGTACAGATTAAAAAAGTCGAGAGGGTCAATTCTGACCCGATGATGGAATTAAGCACAGCGAGGCGCCTCCTTTCTCAATTCTCCCAGCGGGAGGTCATTCTGATAGCAGCTGCCGTATTTGGAAAACGAGATCGGAAACGCCCCAGCCTCGGACAGCAACCGGCTGAGCCACAGCGGGCAGGCCGCGGGGAGCTTCAGCTCCAGCAGCGCGTCGCCCACCATCGTGATCGGCGCGCCGTGATCTCCGGCGCTCAGCGACAGCTCCGTCGTGCGCCAGCGGAGGTTCGTATCAAAGGTAATGCGCAGCGACGGGTCCTCGATACCCATAAAGGCCTGCCGGTCGTAGCCGATGAATACACGCGGCTCCGTGCGGTAAAACGACTGGAACCACGCAAGCTCCCGCCCGATCTGCCCGTAGCGCTCGGCGGGAAGCTTGCCGTCCAGAAACGGCGCGACCTCGCTTAGCTCCGCCGTGATGCGCCGCTTGTAGACCACGCCGTCATATTTCTTTTTCAGCTCGACAAACACGCTATCCGTTTCATCGGGTACGCCATAGCTGCGGACGCGGAGCTTTTCCTTGTATGCAGGCTTTTCCAGCGATGCGCGGATGAGCCGCCAGTCGGCGGTATCATAATAAATGTTGCAAATGGTGTAGCTGCTGTAGCGGTCGGCCTGAATATGGGGACGCATGCCGTCAAGCAGGAAGGCCTGCTGCTGCACGGTGAGCAGATATTTCTTTTCATATCGTTCAAAGCTGAATTGCATTGTCCTGACCTCCTTTGCACCCCCATCCTATGCCGCGAGCCTAAAAAGAACCTAAAAGAAAAAAACTTTTTCCTTTAATCAGCCTTTAGGTTCGGCGCGTATGCTGGCAGCATCCAAAGGGACACGGGTCCCACAAACCTTGCAATACAATGACGAAGGAGGTCATTCTCATGAAAAAGAAACAGCTACTCTCCCTTCTGACCGGAACGGCGCTCCTGCTTTCCCTCGCCGCCTGCGGCACGGAATCGGGCAGCGCCACCGCCACCACACCCTCGGAAACGGCGGGGACCACCCAAGCGGCAACAACCGTCACCCTCACCGATGAGGAAGCCGCACTCGCCTTTTCCGACAGCGGCATCAGCGTCACCTCCGGCAGCAGCAACGGCTTCGAGTGCGAAGGTACGGCGCTGACGATTGACGCGGCAGGCACCTACGTCCTCTCCGGCTCCTGCGCGGACGGCTCCGTTAAAGTAAAGAAAGGCACGACCGGCGTGACGCTCGTTCTGAACGGTCTGACGCTCACCAGCAGCAACACCGCACCGATTGCGTGCAACAAATCCACCGAAGTCACCATTGTCTCCGCCGCCGGGACGGAAAACACGCTGACCGACGCGGCGGAGAACAATGACGACGACTACCCCGACAATGAAAACGCGGAAAACGCCGTTATTAAATGTAAGGACGGCTCGACCGTCACCCTCTGCGGCACCGGCACGCTGACGCTGAATGCCAACGGCAAGAACGGCATCAAGTCCGGCGCGACCACCGATGCGGAGGGTGAAGCCTCCCTCACCATCCGCGAGCTGACACTGAACATCAACGCCGCCGTAAATGACGCGGTGAACGCTGAGCAGTACCTCGCCGTCGAAAGCGGCGCACTGAACCTCGCCGCCGCAGACGACGCGCTGCATTGCGACCTGAACATGAATGTCGGCGCAGAAGGCACGGACGGCCCGACGATCAAGATCACCGAGGCCCATGAGGGCATCGAGGCCGCGACGCTGAACATTCAATCCGGCGACATTTCCATCCTCTGCACGGACGATTGCATGAACGTTGCAAATTCCGACCTCGGCAGCTACGATTTCTCGATGAACATCTCCGGCGGCACGATCCTCGCCTACACCAGCGAAGGCGACGGGTTCGACTCCAACGGCAGCCTGACGATCTCCGGCGGCAATGTGACCGTCTGGACCGCCAGCTCCGCCGACAACCAGCCCCTTGATGCGGACGGCACGATCTCCATCACCGGCGGCACGGTCCTTGCCGCAGGCGGCAGCGCAGGCACAGGCATGAGCCTCAGCGCCACGCAGGGCTACGTCACCTTCGGCTCCACCGGCATGGGCGGCATAGGCAATATGGGCGGCCATGCCGGCGGCTACGGCAGAATGCAGCCCCCGCAGTCCGGCAGCAGCCAGCCCGACGGCAATACCCCGCCCAGCGGCGACTTCCAGCCGGACGATAATTTCAAGCCCGACGACAACTTCCAGCCTGACGACAGCACCAAGCCCGTCGGCGACATGCCGTCCGCTCCCAACGGCGGCTTTGGCAATTCCCTTGTTTCCAGCGGCAGCACCGTTACCATTCTCGACGCATCCGACAACGCCGTTTATACTGGCGAGGCTCCCTGCAACGCCGCCTTCGTATTCTTCTCCTCGCCCGGCCTGAACACCGATGAGAGCTATACCCTCTC
>CAKUNB010000223.1 GCA_934668285.1 uncultured Oscillospiraceae bacterium
TCAATAAACCACCCAGTGAAAAGTTTCGGAGGGAGGAAAAGTGTGAAAGGGAACCGTCAGGGTTCCCTTTCACGTTCCATAACCCCGCCGCAGCGGGCAAAATTGCAAAATAATATTACCTATTCCTATTTTGCAATTTTGAAGGCAGCTTATCGAAAAAGTCCGCAAGGACTTTTTTGACAAGCTGAAAAGCGGCTGCCCCGTGGGGGACAGCCGCTTTGTGTTGAGAAATTACTCGTTGATGCCGATAACGACGCCGGAACCGACAGTACGGCCACCTTCGCGGATAGCGAAGCGGAGGTTCTGCTCGATAGCGATCGGGGTGATCAGCTCAACATCCATATCGATGTTGTCGCCGGGCATGCACATCTCGACGCCTTCGGGAAGGGTGATGATGCCGGTAACGTCAGTGGTACGGAAATAGAACTGCGGACGATAGTTGTTGAAGAACGGGGTGTGACGGCCGCCTTCTTCCTTGCTCAGGACGTAAACCTGGCCCTTGAACTTGGTGTGGGGATGAATGGAGCCGGGCTTCGCCAGAACCTGGCCACGCTCGATGCTCTTCTTGTCCACGCCGCGGAGCAGTGCGCCGATGTTGTCGCCGGCTTCTGCGTAGTCGAGCAGCTTGTGGAACATTTCGATGTCGGTAACGACGGTGGACTTCGGCTCGTCCATGAGGCCAACGATTTCGACAGCCTCGTTCTTCTTGATCTGACCACGCTCGACACGGCCAGTCGCGACGGTGCCGCGGCCGGAGATCGTGAAGACGTCCTCGACAGGCATCAGGAAGGGCTTGTCAGCCATACGGTCGGGAGTGGGGATCCAGCTGTCAACAGCGTCCATGAGTTCCTTGATGCAGGCATACTCGGGAGCGTTGGGGTCGGTGGACTCGGAGATCAGGGCGTTCAGAGCGGAGCCGCGGATGATGGGGGTGTCGTCTCCGGGGAAGCCGTAGAAGTCCAGCGTCTCGCGGACTTCCATCTCGACGAGCTCGAGCAGCTCTTCGTCGTCGACCTGGTCGCACTTGTTGAGGAAGACGAGAACGGAGGGGACGTTAACCTGGCGGGCCAGCAGCAGGTGCTCCTTGGTCTGAGCCATGGGGCCGTCGGAAGCAGCGATAACGAGGATCGCGCCGTCCATCTGCGCAGCGCCGGTGATCATGTTCTTGATATAGTCGGCGTGGCCCGGGCAGTCAACGTGAGCATAGTGACGGCCATGGATCTGGACGCCGTCCTCACCGGTCTTGTAATCATGGCCGATGCGGTCGTTGGTCTCGTATTCGACGTGAGCGGTGTTGATTGTGATACCACGAGCCTTCTCTTCGGGGGCCTTATCGATGCTTGCGTAATCGGTGAAGGCAGCGTCGCCGAAGAAGGACAGGTACTTGGTGATCGCAGCAGTCAGCGTGGTCTTGCCATGGTCGATGTGGCCAATGGTGCCGATGTTGACATGCGGCTTGGTTCTTTCAAATTTCTGCTTTGCCATTGAAAAAATCCTCCTGTTTGATTTATGAATGGTAAATTGTTCACGAATTGTGCTTACATACACTATACACTAAAAAGTGAATAATGGCAAGCTTTTTTTCACAGAGAGCTTCGTTTTTCAACGATTTCCTGCTGAATCTGCTTCGGCAGCTCGGTGTAATGGCTGGGCTCCATGGAATACTGGCCTCTGCCCTGGGTACGGCTTCTCAAATCGGTCGCATAACCAAACATCTGAGAAAGCGGTACGTTCGCATCGATCTGCGTGGAGCCGTTTCTGGGTTCCATGCCGAGGATGCTGCCGCGGCGGGAGGAGAGGTCGCCGATCACGTCGCCGGTGTATTCCTCCGGGACGATGACGCTGACCTTCATGATCGGCTCGAGAATGACCGGCTGCGCCTTGCGGCAGGCCTCCTTGAAGGCCATGGAGCCAGCAATCTTGAAGGCGAGCTCGGAAGAGTCGACCTCGTGATAGGAGCCGTCATAGAGCGTGACCTTGACGTCCACGACCGGGAAGCCGGCAAGCACGCCGGCGGTCATGGCGCCCTGGATGCCCATATCAACCGCGGGAATGTATTCCTTGGGGATGGCGCCGCCAACGACCTCGTTGATGAACTCGTAGCCCTTGCCGGACTCATTGGGTTCCACCTTGATCTTGACGTGGCCATACTGGCCCTTGCCGCCGGACTGGCGGGCATACTTGGTTTCCACGTTCGCCGTGCTGCGGATGGTCTCCTTGTAGGCGACCTGCGGCGCGCCGATGTTTGCCTCGACCTTGAACTCCCGGAGCAGGCGGTCAACGATGATCTCCAGATGGAGCTCGCCCATACCGGCGATGATCGTCTGACCGGTCTCCTGATCGGTGTAGGTCTTGAAGGTCGGATCCTCCTCGGCGAGCTTCATCAGGGCAATGCCCATTTTTTCTTGGCCCGCCTTGGTCTTCGGCTCGATGGCAACGCGGATAACAGGCTCCGGGAACTGCATGGACTCGAGCACGATGGGGTGCTT
>CAKUNB010000224.1 GCA_934668285.1 uncultured Oscillospiraceae bacterium
GCCTCAAGGAGCGCTCCGTCCACATCAGGGCGGCACGGCAGAAGCTCACCGGCGAGCTGGGCCGCGAGCCGACGCTGGCCGAGCTGAGCGACCGGACGGGACTGGAAATTGAAGAAATCGCCGCCGCGGAAACCGCCACCGGCACAGCCGAGTCCATTCAGAAGCGCAGCGGCGAGGGCGGGTTTTCACTCGAGGACGTGCTGACCGACGGAGAAATGGAGGAACAAATCGTGGAACGAATCTCTCTGCGCGAGGCCATCGCCTGCCTGACCGAGCGGGAGCAGATGGTCATCAACCTGCGCTTTTTCCACGGGCTGACGCAGGACAAGACCTCAAAAATTCTCGGCGTTTCGCAGGTGCAGATTTCAAGGATAGAAAAAAAGGCCCTCGAATCCCTGCGAAAACACATGTGATACAAAAAATCTCGGGCAAGCCCCGAAAAAAGGCGGATTGCACCTTGACATCCCGCAACTTTTGCGGTAAAATAATTCCCGCGATCCGATATGCTACTGTGGCTCAGCAGGTAGAGCAGCTGATTCGTAATCAGCAGGTCGCCGGTTCGAGTCCGGCCAGTAGCTCCAAAAAAGCACCCCTTTGGGGTGCTTTTTGGTTGCTACTGACCGGACTCGAATAGTTGCAATAATCTACCGATGCAACAGAGAAAACCCAGATTTTCAGCAATCTCAAAGCAAGCTGCCAGTGGCAGCTTGCCGTAGTTCTGCCCTTTCTTTACGCCGAGTCCGGCCAGTAGCACCAAAAATGGCACTCCAAAGGAGTGCCATTTTTGGTGCTACTGGACTAGGACTCGAATAATTGCAACAAGCTCTCGATGCAACAGAGAAGGCTAAGATTTTCAGAACATTTGAACCGCGCTGCCCATAAGCAAAAAGAGCAGCAACCGCAGGAAAACCGAGTTCTTCGGTTTTCCCGCGGTTGATTAGTTTCACACGCTGCCGCGTGCCAGCCCTATGTTACGTCCTTGATAAGGAGGGTAAATGCTCGGGGAAGTACGACCGTAGTGCCGTTGACAATCAGCGTTGCCTTTACATTCCAGTC
The DNA here is from genome assembly GCA_934668285.1 of uncultured Oscillospiraceae bacterium. GTDB lineage: Bacteria > Bacillota > Clostridia > Oscillospirales > Oscillospiraceae > JAZOXB01. Next base: position 1,057 of record CAKUNB010000224.1, read on the forward strand.
TTCTGTATCCAAAAGCAGCGATACCACATTCTCAGGCGTGATGGACGTTCTGTTTTTTGTGCAGTTGGTAAGTGTAATCGTATACGCATCGCTGCCGCCAGCGTTCAGCTGATACGCATCAGAGGAAAATTCGCAATTCGTAAGTTCGGTTTCGGAATAGGGGCGCAAATACTCATAGGTGTTTAGCATCCTTTCTGAGGAATGTCAAACTATTTCGCAGAGAATTTCAAAAGCGGAAAAGCCCGGCTCTCCTGCACAGCGCCGTGCGGGAGAGCCGGGGAGATTATTGCTGCTGCATCCGGTCGAAGATAATGCCGTAATAGTCGTAGTCCAGCACGACATCGGAGAAGGTGATCTTGTTGCGGACGATTGCAGCGATTTGTTCCTTGTACTCCTCACCGACGTTTGCGCCCGCGGCCGGAAGGAACTCGCCGGTCACGCCGTTGTAGGTCGCAAGCTCCGTCTTCCAGCTGTACTCGTTCCACAGCACGAGCGGCATCTGCTCCGAGAAGACGTCCCGCCCGACCATCAGGCGCGAATCGTACTCCACGCCGAACAGATTGGACAGCGTCGGCAGGATGTCAAGACTCATCGTCGGCGCGTCGACCTGCAGGCCCATGTCCTCAATGCAGCCGCTCCAGATAATCAGCGCGTTCCGGTCGCGGTCGAAGCAGGTCTTGGCCGGATGGCCGTACAGCTCAGCCAGATAGTCCTCGCCGTTCGTCCATGCGTAGCTCTTTTCCAGTCCGTAGGGATAGTGGTCAGGACTGATGACGATCACGGTGTCGTCCGCAATGCCCGCGTCCTCGAGCGCCTTGAGCAGGCTCGTCATTGCGTTTTCCAGCTCGAGATTGGCCGCATGATAGCACTTGACGCGCTCCGACCAGTCCTCGTTTGCCACCTTGTCGTAGTTCTTTTCCGACATGGCGTTGTTCTCCCGATTATAGGCACAGTGGCCGCTGACCGTCATGTAATACACGCTGAAGGGCTGATGGTCGATGTACTGCGGGACGGTAAACTCGATCATCTCCTGATCGCTCTCCGGCCACAGCGGCTGCACGCCCTCCTCCAGGCCGTTGCCCATGCCCAGATAAGTGTCATATCCAAGGCCGCAGTGCGTCCGGTGGCGGTCGTAATAGGTATAGTCGTTGTTATGATAGGCGATCGAGAAGTAGCCCTCCTTGCGCAGCTGGTTGCCGATGGTCAGGTCGTTATTGTTGCCGATGGTCTTTTTGATGCTGGCAGCGCAGCTCGTCGGCACGAGGCCGTAGATGTTGGAGAATTCGCCGGTAGAGGTGCTGCCGCCCCACGCGGGCTGATAGTAATCGGTAAAATAGATGCCCTTGTGCGCCATGCGGTACAGTGTCGGCGTGCGCACCGGATCAATGACCTCCTGCGAGAAGGCTTCGGCGGTGATGAGGATCAGAT
>CAKUNB010000225.1 GCA_934668285.1 uncultured Oscillospiraceae bacterium
GACCTGCACCGATTGCGATCAAACCTCTTGCCAATGCTTCCATTTGTGTTTCCTCCTAAAAAGTGTTTTAATATATGTGAATTGGTTTTTGCTTACGAATTCTGCTCCTCCGGGGGCGGGCAGGCCGAGCCGACGTAGACCATCGTCAGCATACAGAACACCAGCGCCTGAATACAGCCGGAGAAAAGGTCGAAATAGATCGACAGGAACGCGGGGATGCCCACCTGGAAAATCGGGATGGAGCTGATGACCTCGTTCGGGATCCAGCCCAGCACCAGCGAGCTTGCCGCCGCCAGCGCCGCGTAGATCAGCGAGGTCAGCACGCCGCCGCCCGCGATATTGCCGAAGTGACGGAACGACATGGAAATCGGCTGCGCGATCTCGCTGATGATATTCATCGGGGTCATGACCACGACCGGCTCGGTAAAGCCCTTGAGCCAGCCGAGGAAGCCGTTGTTCTTGATGTTATAGTACCAGACCATGCCCGAGGTGATCAGTGCCCACGTCAGGGTCGTGCTGAGGTCGGCCGTCGCGCTGCGGAACACGCCGCCGAACAGGCTGATGAGCGTGCCGCCGACGGACGACAGGAACAATGCGCCGATGTACGGCGTAAAATGCGCGTTATGCTCGCCCATCGTTTCGCGGACGAGGTTGTCGAGCATGGTGTACGCCTTTTCAACCACGACCTGACGACGGGTCGGCCGCTTTTTCAGGCCCTTTCCCAAGCGCCAGCTCAGTAAGATCAGCGTTATCATGACCAAAAACGAGGACAGCACCGTCTGGGTGATCCTCACGTCCATTCCGAACAGGGAAAACTCTACCAGAATTCTCGGACCGTTACCGATTCCGTCCATTAAGCCGTACCCTCCTTTTTCGTTCGTTTGAAGCTCGCCGCAAACAGCGCGATGCGCATAAAGCACAGCGGCAGCAGCGTTGCCACCGGGTCAAACCACCCGGAGATCAGTGCGCCGATCAGCACCGCAAGCATCACGAACATTCGCAAAATATAATTGCCCTTTGCGGCAAGCTGGCCCTTCTGCGGGGTTTCCGCCTGCTCCGCGCGGAGCAGCGAGAACGTCATCGCAGAAAAGTTTACCAGCTCCGCCGCCATACCGAGCAGACCGCCGAGCAGGACCTTCACGGACCACCGCCCGATCAGCGCGTACACCAGCAGCATCAGTCCCGTCAGCACGATCTCGGTGATCAGCACCGGCAGGAACTCCCGCAGCACCTTGCCGCCGTCCGGCGGTGTGCGGTACACCGGGGCTTCGGGCTGCACCGCTTCATTTTTCTTTTCGTCCATGGTCCTCCCCCTCTCCCGGCTGCGTCGGATCGACGTGCTTTGCCGTCTTAATAATATAGTAGAACATGCTGTAGACCCCCAGCCCGACGCCGAGAATCACGCACACGGCCATAGCCCATTTCCCCCAGCCGCGCCGCTCGGTGAGCCACCAACCCAGCAGAATCACCAGTCCGGCAGGCGTCAGCATGGAGAAGGCCGCCTGAAAAACAAAGTTCAGCGCATAGACCACGCGAAACAGCTTCTTCGGCATTTTCGCACCGTCCCTTTGGGGTATTGTACCGGCAAGAAGGCCTTGCAATTTTTCAGTCATTTTCCAAAAATGCAACTTCTCCCGATTGTCTGAATTATATCACAATTCAACAAAAACCGCAAGACAAATTTCATAATTTTATCATTTTCCCCAATGATAGTCAGATCGCGTCTTAAATGCAACGGTCATTCTCCCCAAAGTGTCCGTTTTTCAGACACTCCGGCGATTTTGTTGACTTTCCCTCTCCCAGCGGCTATAATACAGGCAGGATTTCAACCGTTTCGCCGCACCGCAGCGCCTCGGCTCCCCCTCAGAGGGCAGCCCGCCCTGTGGGCAAAATCCTTCGCAATGATATCATAACCAATGTGAGGTACCCTTATGAGCCAGAATTTACATTCCGAAACGCTTTGCATCCAGGCGGGCTATTCGCCGAAAAACGGTGAGCCGCGCCAGATCCCGATCATTCAAAGCACGACCTTCCGCTACGAAACCGCCGAGCAGATGGCAAAGCTCTTTGATCTCGAAGAAAGCGGCTACTTCTACTCCCGGCTGAACAATCCAACCTGCGACGCCGTGGCTGCCAAAATTGCCGCCCTCGAGGGCGGCACCGCCGCCATGCTGACCGGCTCCGGTCAGGCCGCCGTCTTCCTCGCCGTGTTCAATCTCGTCGGCTGCGGCGACCACATCATTTCCTCCTCCGCCATCTATGGCGGCAGCTTCAACCTCTTCTCCGTGACCATGAAGCGCATGGGTGTGGAATGCACCTTCGTCGATCCCGACTGCTCCGACGAGGAGCTGGAGGCCGCCTTCCGCCCCAACACCAAGCTTGTCTATGGTGAAACGATCGCCAATCCCTCCCTCGTCGTGCTGGACATCGAGCGCTTTGCCAAGGCCGCCCACGCCCACGGCGTTCCCC
>CAKUNB010000226.1 GCA_934668285.1 uncultured Oscillospiraceae bacterium
CTTGTGGAGTGGTCCTGCCTCGAGGATGCGAAGCGGGCGCTGGACGAGAAGAAGACCTATGACACATGGCAGCAGGGGCTTCTGCAAATTTTTGAAGCCGTACAGGAGAACAAGCCGTTTATCCTGAACGTCTACCGCTGCGTCCATCGCGAGCAGGTGGAAAAATACCTACAGCCGCTGGTCGACCGGCTGCTGCTCGGCGTGCTCGAGGAGGAGGCTAAGGGCCTCGCCGTCCGCGACGAGGACAAGCAGTTCATTGCGCAGGTCTATTCCTATATCTTTATCGGCCTGATGCTTGACTGGATCAAGGACGGCATGCGCGAGGACCCGCGCCCGATCGTCGGCCGCCTCGCCCGCCTGATCAAAGGCTCCATGTCCGAAGCCCTGTCCCGCTTCCGGCTCTGATTTTATCATTTCCGCAAATCTGATAAAAATTTTTACAGTTTCCGACCCCGTGATAGAACTTTGGTCACGGGGCGCTTTCTGTCTATTGTAAGACGCGGCAGAGTGGGTATAATGAGGCCAGAAACAAAAAATCACAGGAGGTTTTGGTTATGTATTACTCTGCAGGAACGTATGAATCCTTCGCGCATCCCGAAAAGCCGGAGGGTGTGGACAAGAAATCAGCTTATATCATCGGCACCGGCCTCGCCGGACTGACGGCGGCGTTTTATCTCGTCCGCGACGGCCAGATGAAGGGCGAGCACATCCATCTGCTGGAAAAGCTGGAGCTGGCCGGCGGCAGCTGCGACGGCCGCAAGGATGTGACCAAGGGCTTCTTTATGCGCGGCGGTCGCGAGATGGACAACCACTTTGAGGTTATGTGGGACACCTTCCGCGATGTGCCGTCCATTGAAACGCCGGGCGTGTCCGTGCTGGACGAATATTACTGGCTCAACAAGCACGATCCCAACTATTCTCTGTGCCGCGCCAGCGTAAATCGCGGCGAGGACGCGCACACCGACAAGCAGTTCAAGCTGGACAAGGACTCCGCGAAGGCGCTGAGCAAGCTGTTCCTGACGCCGGAAAAGGACTTGGAGGATAAGAAGATTTCCGACGTTCTGCCCGATTCCTTCTGGAGCACGAACTTCTGGCTCTACTGGCAGACGATGTTCGCCTTCCAGCGCTGGTCGAGCGCACTGGAGATGAAGCGCTACCTGTGCCGCTATGTCCATCACATCGACGGTCTGCCCGACTTCAGCGCCCTGCGCTTCACCAAATACAACCAGTATGAGAGCATGATTCTTCCGCTGGTGAAGTATCTGGAGAGCCACGGCGTACGCATCGAGTACGGCATGGATGTAAAGAACGTCATCATTGAAACCGAGGGCGATAAGAAGGTTGCCAAGCAGATTGTGTATGTCAAGGATGGCAAGGAGCAAACCATTGACCTGATTGAGGACGATCTGGTTTTCATCACCAACGGCTGCTGCACCGACACCTCCTGCTACGGCGATCAGACCCATGCGCCCGACCTGAGCGGCATTGAAAACGGCAAGGGCGAGTCTTGGGATATGTGGAAGGCCATTGCCGCGCAGGCAGAGCACGGCGAATACGGCAATCCGGATAAATTCTGCTCCGATGTGGACGCCACCAACTGGATGAGCGCCACCGTTGCGACCTCCAACGAGGAGATCATTCAGCACATTATGAATGTCTGCAAGCGCGATCCGCGCTCCGGCAAGGTAACCACCGGCGGCATCGTCACCGTCAAGGACAGCACCGACAACTGGTATCTCTCCTGGACCATCAACCGCCAGCCGCAGTTCAAGTCGCAGGACAAGAACATGGTGCTCGTTTGGCTGTATTCGCTCAACACCAACAAGGAAGGCAACTACGTCAAGAAGGCCATGCGCGACTGCACCGGCGAGGAGGTCTGCCGCGAGTGGCTGTACCACATCGGCGTGCCGGAGGATCGCATTGCGGCGCTGGCACACGACGCCTGCAACACCACCACCTGCTTTATGCCGTATATCAACGCCTTCTTCCAGCCGCGCAAGGAATCCGACCGCCCGAAGGTCGTGCCCGACGGCGCCGTGAACTTCGCCTTCATCGGCCAGTTCGCCGAAACCCCGCGCGACACCATCTTCACCACCGAGTACTCCATGCGCACCGGTATGGAATCGGTTTACACCCTGCTGAACGTCGACCGCGGCGTGCCGGAGGTCTGGGGCAGCAAGTATGACGTGCGCGAAATTCTCCGCGCCTGCTACTACGCCATCGACAAGAAGCCGATCAGTGAGGCGAAGCTCTCCTTCGGCGAAAAAGAGCTGCTCAAGCTCGTCCTGAAGAAGACCAAGGGCACCGACCTCGAGCTTCTCCTCAAAGAAAGCGGCCTCATCGAATAAGCAAAAAGCAGACACCCGGCCTGGTGTCTCAGCTTGTCAAAAAAGTCCTTGCGGACTTTTCCGACAAGCTGCCTTCAAAATTGCAAAATAGAAATAGGTAATAT
>CAKUNB010000227.1 GCA_934668285.1 uncultured Oscillospiraceae bacterium
AACAAGAACCATATTCAGTTTTCAAAAAGCCTTGTAAAATCAAGGGTTTACGCCAAGGTGGTATGAAACGGCGTTGTAGATTTTGAGTCCACTACGTCTACCATTTCATCACACCGGCGTGAGGTTATTATAGCGGGAATCCGGAGGAAATGCAAGTATTATTTTCCGTTCCCGATCACTCAGCGGCGTTTGATTTGTGCGGAGAGGTGCTTGGAGAGAACCGCGAGGGAGGTTGCCATGTTCTCGTTCTGGACGAGGATGCCCTCCCCTACTTCGAGGTGCTTGGGGGCAAAGTTCCAGATCGCCTTGATGCCGTTTGCAATCAGCAGGTCGCAGACGGACTGCGCCTGCGGTGCGGGGACGGTGATAATGCCGATCAGGATTTTTTCGCGCTTGCACAGCTCCTCTAAGGCCGAGAGCGGAAGCACCGGCTTGTCGTTCTCCGCAACGCCGACCTGAGCGGGATTGGCATCGAAGGCAGCAACGATATTCAGGCCGTATTCGGAAAAGCCGGTGTAGCCCAGCAGCGCGCGGCCAAGCTTGCCCGCGCCGATCAGGACGGCATCGTTTGTGTTATCATAGCCGAGGAAGCGCTCAATATCCTCGACCAGCGCGCGGCGGCGATAGCCGACCTTCGGTCTGCCGCCGTCGGAAACCAGTGCCAAGTCCTTGCGCACCTGCACCTCGCCCATGTTCAGTGCCGATGCCAGCACCGTCGCAGAAATATTCTCCGGCGCATCCTCACCCAAGGAGCGCAGATAGGTCAAATAAACCGGCAAGCGTTTTAACACAGATTTTGATACCGTTTCCGCCATTGCTCACACTTCCCTTCCGCTTTTCTGCGAGCGCACGGCGCTCGCCGTTGCATGGATCGTAAACCAGCTGAATCGTTGGATATTATATCACATTTTTCTCTCTTTTGCAACGATAATTCCGGCAAAGTCGACAGACATTTCTGGCAACGCGAGGGATTATGACACTTGCCGCAGCAAATCGCGCCGGAGGCGCTGCATGATGCGCTTTTCGAGGCGCGAGATATAGGACTGTGAGATGCCGAGCAGGTCGGCAACCTCCTTCTGCGTCATCTCGCGGCCGCCGCACAGCCCGAAGCGCAGGTCGATGATGTACCGGTCGCGCTCCGGCAGGCGCGAAAGCGCCTCGCGCAGGAGCTGATGTTCCACGTGCTCCTCCATCGGGCGCATGACGGTGTCGCCGTCCGTTCCGAGAATGTCGGACAGCAGCAGCTCGTTTCCGTCCCAGTCGGTATTGATCGGCTCGTCAAGGGAAACCTCCGTTTTCTGCCCCGAAATTTTGCGGATGTACATCAGAATCTCGTTTTCAATGCAGCGCGAGGCGTAGGTCGCCAGCTTGATGTTGCGGTCGGTCTTAAAGGTCGAGACACCCTTGATCAGGCCGATCGTGCCGATGGAAATCAAATCCTCGATATTGATCCCTGTGTTTTCAAAACGGCGCGCAATGTAGACCACCAGCCGGAGATTGCGCTCGATCAGGCGCTGCTTGGCCCGCTCGTCGCCCGCGACACTTTGCTGCAGGAGCGCCTGCTCCTCGGCAGCGGGAAGCGGCGGCGGGAGAATGTCGCTGCCTCCGATGTAGTAAATCTCGCCGGAGAGGTGAAAAATCCGGATCACAAGCTGGCGGAGCGATAGTTTCAGCATAAGGTTCTTCCTTTCCGTAGTCGACCGGCCGTTGCGCCGGTAAATTCCGCCCCGATCAGGGCCTGATACGCGCCGCCGGAGATCGGCGTCGGAGAAAAGGCCGTCAGACCCTGCCGCGTCTGCCTGCCGACGGTAATACTGCACGGCAGGGCAAGCAGCATCCCGTCGCTCACGCCAACGGCGTGGTACGGAATCAGGCGCGGCCGGTACTTTTTCAGCCGAAGGGCGAGCATTGCAGGCGCTTCAAAATCCTTCTGCGTCAGCTGCTCCTGCGGCAGGAGACGCGCGGCGCTCTGCCATTCTGCGGTCACGACCGGCGCGCCGGTCATCGGGTCGCAGAGGAGGTTGCCGCTGTCGCGCACGGCGGTCAGCCTCACCCTCCGGCCGTCCAGCGCAAGCTGCATCGAAACCGTGCTGTCTGCCGCAAAGGTAAGGCGCGGCAGCAGCAGGCGGCACGCCGCGCAGACCGCGCCCGCCGTCAGCAGCAGTGAGCCGAACGTGACCGGATAGAGCAGGCTGTTGCGATAATACCGCACGCGCCCGCCCTTGAGCAGCTCCACCGCATAGACCGCGCCGCAGAGGACGAGGCTCAGCGCTGCAAAAACCGCGCCGAGGCGCAGCGTGGAGCGCTGCCAGCCGAAGGCGGCAAGCAGCATCGCAGCCCCGACAAGAAGCTTGACAGGCGGCGTGGTCAGAAAGCCGCAGCCGGGCAGATAGACAGCGGCTGCATACGCCGCGCCGATGGCCGCGCCACCCGCCAAC
>CAKUNB010000228.1 GCA_934668285.1 uncultured Oscillospiraceae bacterium
GCACATGCCGTCGCAGTCTTCCTCCTGCACGGAGCCGACGACCATGATCTTATAACCCTCGGGAATGAGGCCAAGGTCCTTCATGATTTTTGCGCCGTAAGTAGCGGAAGCCATGCCGCCTTCCTGGTCGGAGCCGCCGCGGCCGTAGATGATGTCCTCGGTCTCGTAGCCCTTGTAGGGATCGGCTTCCCAGTTGTTGATGTTGCCGATGCCGACGGTGTCGATGTGGGAGTCGATGGCGATGATCTTGTCGCCGCTGCCCATCCAGCCGATGACGTTGCCGAGCTGGTCGATCTCAATCTTGTCGAAGCCGAGCTTTTCCATCTCGGCCTTGATGCGCATCACAACGCCCTCTTCCTCGCAGCTCTCGCTGGGGATGGCGATCATATCGCGCAGGAAACGGCTCATGTCGTCTTTATAGGCTTCCGCTGCTTTCTTGATTGCATCAAAATCCATGAATATTGCCCTCCATAAATTCTCATTTCACGACCGCTTTCCTGCGGCCTCATCTATATATTACCATAACTCTCACAGATGTCAAACAAATTTTTGTGAAAAACTAAAAAATTTTTTGAAAAAAGAATTGATTTCTCCGTGGAGGGATGATATTATAATGGAGGAATAAATTGTGGAAGGAGCGGATATATGCTCAAGGAAAGCGATATCGAAACCCTGCGCCGCATAGCAAAGGGAATTGCCGCACAGTTTGGACCGAACTGCGAGGTCGTGGTTCATGAAATTTCGGAGCGCAGTACGTCGCATTCGATCATTGCGCTCGAGAACGGACACGTCAGCGGAAGAAAGCTTGGCGATGGACCGTCACAGATCGTACTGGAGCAGCTGGGCAAGGATTCCGTTTGCCCGGAGGATCACCTGTGCTATCTGACGCGCACACCGGACGGCAAGCTGCTGAAATCCACCTCGGTTTACATTCCGGACGACTACGGGAAGACTGCGGCCGTTTTCGGCGTAAACTTCGACATTTCGACCCTGACCATGGCGCAGCAGGCCCTGGAGTCGCTTACCTCGACACTGAGCCAAAAAGAAGAAACCCCCGCCCGCATTACCCACAACGTCAATGACCTGCTGGACGATCTCATCGAGCAGTCCGACCGGCTCATCGGCAAGCCGCCCTCGATGATGACAAAGGAGGACAAGGTCCGGGCCATCCATTTCCTGAATGACCACGGCGCGCTTCTCATCACGAAGTCCGGCGACAAAATCGCAACCCATTTCGGCATTTCCAAATACACACTATATTCTTATCTAGATGTAAAAACAGGAGGAAAGAACAATGATTGATCTCAGCATCAACAAGGAAGGCCTTGCGCATAACATCCAGAAGGCGAAGGAAAACAACATCATTATCCCGACCATCGCGCAGATGCAGAACCCCGACCTGATCCCCGAGAAGATCAAGGAAAAGCTGACCCACACCGGCCTGTGGGACGTCGATCCCGTCAACCTGTTCCGCATTTCCTGGCACAACGAGGCCAAGGAGTTCGGCGGCCTGTTCCAGAAGGTTCCGAACTACGTTGAAATTCCCTCCAAGCTGTCCGGCGTTCCCTGCCGCATTCTCGCGATGTCCGGCAAGTGGTTCCCCACCGGCTGCCATAAGGTCGGCGCTTCCTTCGGCTGCCTGGCTCCGCGTCTGGTGACCGGTCAGTTCGACGCTACTTACCATCATGCCGTATGGCCCTCCACCGGCAACTACTGCCGCGGCGGCGCGTTCAACTCCAAGCTGCTGGCCTGCGACTCCGTCGCAATCCTGCCGCAGGATATGTCCAAGGAGCGCTTTGACTGGCTCAAGCAGATTGCCGGTCAGATCATTGCGACGCCGGGCTGCGAGTCCAACGTCAAGGAAATCTTCGACAAGACCTGGGAGCTGAAGCAGGATCCGTCCATGATGATCTTCAATCAGTTCGCCGAGATGGGCAACCCGCTGTGGCACTACAATGTCACCGGCTACGCGCTGTCCGACCTGTACGAAGCGGTCAAGAAGCCCGGCCAGAGACTGGCTGGCGCCTGCTTCACCTCCGGCTCCGCCGGCACCATGTCCTCCGGCGACCTGCTCAAGGAGCGTTATCCTGGCATGAAGCTCGCCGTTGGCGAAGCCCTGCAGTGCCCGACCATCCTTGACAACGGCTTCGGCGGCCACCGCATCGAAGGCATCGGCGACAAGCACATTCCTTGGGTCCACAATGTGAAGAACACCGACATGGCCATTGCCATCGACGACGAAGATTCCCAGAGACTGCTCCGCCTGTTCAACACCGCCGAGGGCCAGAAGTACCTCAAGGAAGAGCTTGGCATGACCGATGAGCAGATCGAGAAGTTCACCTGGATGGGCATCTCCGGCATTGCCAACGTTCTGTGCTGCATCAAGATGGCAAAGTACTATGAGCTGACCGAGAACGACA
>CAKUNB010000229.1 GCA_934668285.1 uncultured Oscillospiraceae bacterium
GTAGAGCAATATCCCATCCTGAGAGAGGAAAGGAGAACAACATGAAACAAGTTCGCTATTATGTCAGCCGGCGCAATCCGATGACGTGGCTTGCGGCGCTCCTGGGCGTCGGCGCGGCGGTGATGTACATCCTTGCGCTGTGCTTCGGCGAGGGGAGAGAGATTTCGACGGTCAACATCTGGTTCCAGAAGGTGCTGCCGATTTGGTGCGCGCTCGGGTTTGCGTTTATCGTCCTCGTGCGCGGGCCGAAGGAGCTGTACCGGTCGACAAAGCCGGTGTTCTGGGCCTGCGTGTACTTTGGCCAGATCGCGCTGGACTGGTATTTCCGCATTCAGCGCGACCCGTCGTGCGCGGTGACGCTGACGGGCGGATATAATTTATTTGCCTATCTGCGGTACGTGTTTGCCTGCTGGGTGCTGTATCTGGTTTTCTATGTGATTTATCGCATGGTCATGACCGGCAAGCTACATCGGATGCTGGTGCTGCCCCTGCTGACGATCCTGCCGGTAGGCTTTCTCGGCTACGACCTGCTGACGACGGCAAGCAAGGTTGCGCAGTATGATCTGTTTGACAAGATCGGCAACCTCTGCCTTGTGACGGCGCTGTTTGCAATGTCACTGGCTGTGCGTGTTTTTGGCGATGGGAAGTACCATCCGACATGGGGCGACCGGAAGGATGGCCGCCGCGTCCGCACAATGAGCGGAATGTCGGTCGTTGCGGGCTACATCATGCCAGACCGGAACGACGCCTGCAACAACATCCATGATACCGTGGAAATTACAGCGGCGGAGCGCTACGTGCACAAAAAGCGCGCCGAGGGACTGGAGGGCTTCGGCATCTTCCATGTATTCCTCGCGGCGTATGTCCGTTGCATTGCGAAATATCCCGGCTGCAACCGCTTTTTCTCCGGGCAGCGTGTGTATCAGCGCGACGACGATATCGCCTTTACCATGACCGTCAAAAAGGAAATGGCTACCGATGCACCGGATACGACCATCAAGCTCCACCTCAACCGCGCGGACACGGCGGAGCAGGTCTATCAGAAGCTGAATGCCGTGATCGAGGAGGTCAAAAACACCCCGCTCGACAGCAGCTTTGACAATCTCGCCGGTCTGCTGGCCAGCCTGCCGGGCCTGCTGCTGAAATTTACGGTCTGGTCGCTGAAGGTCGCGGACTATTTCGGTAAGCTCCCGAAGTTCCTGACGGAGCTCAGCCCCTTCCACGGCTCGGTGATCTTCACCTCGATGGGCTCTCTCGGCATCCCGCCGATCGTTCACCATCTGTATAACTTCGGCAATCTGCCCGTATTCATGGCAGTTGGCCGAAAGTACCGCAAAACCGAGCTTGATATCGAAGGCAAGCCGGTCATGCGCCGGTATGTCGATTTTGTCCTGAACTGCGACGAGCGCACCGTGGACGGCTTCTATTACGCAACGGTGCTGAAATACTTCCACAAGATCCTCCGCAACCCGTCCGTGCTGGACAATCCACCGGAGGAAATCGTGCAGGATATTGACTGATACAAACCAACAAAGCGCGGCGCTGTTCGTTTACAGCGCCGCGCTTGATTTTATTCGATGAAAATTACAGATGCACCTTCGTGCCGGATTCACCGCGGACGGCTGCTCCGGCGTTTTCGAGGGAGGCAATGATAGCCGTGCCGCCGGTCTTGGCGAAGCTGACGGCCGCCTTGACCTTCGGGAGCATGGAGCCGGGAGCGAAGTGGCCCTCGCCGCAGTATTTCTCGGCCTGCTCGACGGTCATTTCGCTGAGGCTCTCCTGATTCGGCTTGCCCCAGTTGATGCAGACACGGTCAACGGCGGTCAGGATGACCAGCGCGTCGGCGTGGACCAGCTCGGCGAGCTTCGCGGAGGCAAAGTCCTTGTCGATGACGGCGGGCGTGCCGTAGAGCTTGCCGTCCTTGCGAACGACGGGGATGCCGCCGCCGCCGACGGTGATAACGACGCAGCCGTTCTCGATCAGCGTATTGACGGTTTTCTTCTCAATGACGTCGATGGGCTTCGGGGAGGGAACGACCTGACGGTAGCCGCGGCCTGCGTCCTCGACCATGGTGTAGCCCTTCTCGGCAGCGATGCGGTCGGCGGTTTCCTTGTCATAGAACGCGCCGACGGGCTTGGTGGGATTCTGGAAGGCGGGGTCGTTCTCGTCGACGAGAACCTGCGTTACGACGGTGGCGACTTCCTTGGTCATGCCGCGGGAGGCCAGCTCGTTGCCGATGGCGTTTTGCAGATGGTAGCCGATGTAGCCCTGGCTCATTGCGCCGCACTCGGGGAAGGGCATATCGGACTTGATGGCCTTGGCCTCGGCGGCGGTGGCCATGCCGAGGTTGATCATGCCGACCTGCGGGCCGTTGCCGTGGGCGATGATGACCTCGTTGCCCTGCGCGAT
>CAKUNB010000230.1 GCA_934668285.1 uncultured Oscillospiraceae bacterium
GTCAACGACAGCTTCCCGTAGTTCCGCCCCTACCTTCAGCCGATTCGCGTACGGTCCGTCGTTCCTTGCGCGGCGGACAGTTCTCGCAACACGCTGAAGCAGACGCACACGAGAGCCTCCCTTCCCGTTCTATTCTTCCCTGCAAGCCTGACACAAATTTTACAAGTCTTAGCTGGATTATTTTACCTTTGCGTGGTACAATGAAACCAGAACATGAGGGGAAGAAGGAGAAAATAAATGGATACTTACAATCAGATTGATTTTAACGAGAAAAAAGGCTTTATCTGCGATATGGACGGTGTTATTTATCATGGCAACCGGATTCTGCCCGGGGTGGCGGAGTTTATTCATTGGCTGCATGATGAGCAGAAGGAATATCTGTTTTTGACCAACAACAGCGGCTATACGCCGCGGGAGCTGCAGCAGAAGCTGGCGCGGCTCGGGCTGGACGTGTCGGAGGAGCATTTCTACACCAGCGCGCTGGCAACGGCCGCATTTCTGAAGGAACAGGCCCCAGGCTGCTCGGTGTTTGCCATCGGCGAGGCCGGTCTGCTCAACGCGCTGTACGACGCGGGCATTACGATGAATGACATGAATCCGGACTACGTGGTCGTCGGCGAGGGCCGGTCGTACTCTCTCGACACGCTGACCAAGGCGACGAATCTCGTGCTGGGCGGTGCAAAGCTGATCGGCGCGAACTCCGACGTTTCCGGCCCAATTGAAAACGGCATCGCGCCAGCCTGCCGCGCGCTGGTTGCGCCGATTGAAATGGCGACCGGAACGCAGGCGTATTTCTGCGGCAAGCCCAATCCCCTGATGATGCGCACCGGCCTGCGGATGCTGCACTGCCATTCGGCGGAAGCCGTCATGGTCGGCGACCGGATGGACACCGACGTGATCTCCGGCATGGAAAGCGGCATGGCGACGGTACTGGTGCTCTCCGGCGTCTCCACCCGCGAAACGCTCAAGACCTACGCCTACCGGCCGAGCGTCGTCCTCGACGGTGTCGGCGATATCGCGGCCATCGCCCGCGCGGGCAAGGCATAAAAGCACATCGACGCCGCTCCGTACAGGAGGCGGCGTCGGTTTTTATTCATAGAGAATTGTGTAGGTATAGTCTTCCGTATGCTCACGGAGGCAGTGCAGCTTCGGCGCGCCGCTGATGGAATCGATCTTGCGCAGATCGCAGCGTATGCCGGTGCCGAGGTATTTCAAGTACGCCTCCTTCGCCGTCCAGACCTGCAAAAAGCGCTCGGGCTGCCCGGCGAGAAACGCCAGCTCGGCGGGTGTGCAGACGCGGCGGATGAGGGCGGGAGAAACCTTGCGCGGCCTCTCGATATCCACGCCGACGGGCGTGTCGCTGACGGCGCAGAGGAGCCAATCGCCGCTGTGGGAAAGGTTGAAGTGCGGCGCGTGCTCGGCGTAGGGCTTTCCCTGCGCCGTGCGCAGAAAGCGGAAGCTGCCGAGGTCCGCGCCGGTGTGCTCCGCCAGCAGGGCGCGCAGCGTCAGCTCGGCGGCCATGTGGATGGGGGTCGCCCTCTCCGGCAGGTAGAGGCACCGCTGCGGCGCAAGAGCGGCGTACCGCTCGCGCAGCGCACCGGCATCCGCCTCGCAGACACGGCAGAGGCGATACCGCATCAACGCTGATCGGACGGCAGCGCGGCGGCGGCAAAAACCGTCAGCAGCAGGCCGCCGAGGAACAGCAGCAGGTCAAGCAGCGCAAGCGGCACGTCAAAGCCGCTCGTCGTCAGAAACAGATTATAAACCAGCAGGCCCGCGCTGAGCAGCATCAGGCAAACGCCGAAAAAAATCCGGAAAATATATTTTCCCATAAGCAGCCTCCCGTTTCCCGCCCGCGCGAAGTCGGGGCGGGCTTTTTCATAAATCCGTCCTCATTATATCGGCCTCCTCCCTCTTTGTCAACCGCAGACTGCACGGCGGCAACGGAACGCGGTTACCATAAAATCGGATGATTTCCTGTGCATAAGCCTGTGTAAACTGTTGATAAATCAGGTTTTCCCGCCTGTTTCACCTGTCTTGAAGCCAATATTATGTAAACTATTTGTCGAATTCTCTCGAAGTTCCGAAAAAATTTTCATTTTTTTCACAAAAAAAGCGGCGCGTCGGTAGAAATTCGTCCGGTGTATGTGTTATAATCTATGCTGAGTTTTTATATACCCCTATTTCCTGATCGGGAGTTCATAATATGTTGGAGTTACTTTCCCCCGCCGGTTCGTTCGACGCGCTGCGTGCCGCCGTCTGCAACGGAGCCGATGCGGTCTATCTCGGCCTTGAGGGCTTTAACGCCCGGCAGGGCGCGCGCAATTTCACCGTCGAGGAGCTGCCGGAGGCCGTCCGCTTCTGCCATATCCGCGGCGTCAAGGTGCACCTGACGCTCAATACGCT
>CAKUNB010000231.1 GCA_934668285.1 uncultured Oscillospiraceae bacterium
GTACCTGCGGCTACATCGGCACGCAGTTCTGGAATCAGGGCCGCACGCAGGAGATCAAGGAGCGCGTGCTGCACCTGTAAGACGGGAGAACCATTATGCTGGGTGATTTGCACATTCACATGATCCTCGACGGCGTGGACTATCGCAGTGCCATCGACGCGCACCGCCGCAAGCCCGACGACGCGATCATCCGCGCGCGTTTGGCGGACTATCAGGCACACGGCGTGACCTTCCTGCGCGACGGCGGCGACGCGAAGGATGTCGGCTACCGCGCCCGGGTGCTCGCCCGCGAGTACGGCATCGACTACCGCACGCCGATTTTCCCCATCCACAAGCAGGGCCACTACGGCGCGTTCATCGGCCGGGGCTATGCCGACTTCGACGGCTACCGGCGGCTGCTGGACGAGCTGCGGCGCGGACGGGCGGATTTTGTCAAGCTGATGATCTCCGGCCTGATCGACTTTTCCCGCCGGAGCACGCTGACTGAGCCGTCGCTTGACGCGGAAGAAATTTTCGCGCTCATCGACGAGGCGCACGACCGCGGCTATGCCGTCATGGTGCACGCCAACGGCGACGAGGCGGTCACCGCGGCGCTGGACGCCGGCGTGGAGTCGATCGAGCACGGTGCGTTTTTGAGCGAGGAAACGCTCCTGCGCATGGCCGCGACGCGGACGCTCTGGGTGCCGACGCTTTCTACCGTCGGCAATCTGATCGGCTGCGGCCGCTATCCCGATGCCGTCCTGCGCGAGCTGCTGCAGCAGCAGCAGGAAAAGGTTGCCCTCGTTGCCCAAAACGGCGGCCGCATTGGCCTCGGCAGCGACGCGGGCGCTTACCGCGTCCTGCACGGGCAGGCCGTCGGCGACGAGTACGGCTATCTCTCCGCCGCCCTCGGCCCCCAGACCGACGCCCTGCTCACAGCGGCAGAAAGCTACGCCAAAATGGCCTTCCGCCGCAGATAAACACAAGGACTTCGACCGGCTTTGGTCGAAGTCCTTGTACTTTTGGCATTATTTTGTATTCTGCACGCGCTCGATCATGCTTTTCACGGCATCGGACATATTCACGCAGGAGAATTGAATTTCAGGATGCTCTCGGCGAAAAACGACGAACAGTTCATGCGTAAAGCCCTGCCCGAGCATCTTGATTCCGGAAAAGTCCAGTGTTACATCCTCAAAACGCGAGATCATGGACGCCAGCCGCTTCGCCTCGGAGCGCGAAACCGGCCCGGCATTTTGGAAAATATGTGCCAACGGGAGCTGCGTGCGGAAGAAGCCCCGTTCAACATCAGAAAACATACTCATTACCTCGGACAATTCCCGCTTGGATTCATTTTCAAGGCGCATCAGCACGCCAGTTCGGTACGGCATGGACGGCATCGGTATGTCAAGCAGCAAATCATCAAACGAGTCGTGCCGAAAGATCTTGCCGTCCGAGCAGATCACAAAGCTGTCGGTAACCTTTGACGAGAAGAAGATTCCCTCGCCGGTGTGGTGATCGCGGTCTGTCGTGAACTTGCCGGAAAACAGCAGCGACACCGCCTCGTCCAGCGTAATATTGATCCGCTCCGTTTTTGCAAAGTAATCTTTGATCTTTTTGAAGATACCAACGCCATCGTCGCAGATAAATATCAATGTCGAAAGCACGTTGCGTTCGACCAGTACGTCAATGCAGCTTGCCTCCGCATGGTCGATGGCGTTGTTCATCATCTCCGTAAAGGAGTATCTCCAAATTTCAAATACGTTATTCGCAACATCCTGCAGCAGCGGCGCGATGTCGGTGTTAAAAATCCGATCCTCCTCCAAACCATCCGCAGTGGAATAATGGAAGGTCGACGTCTTGCCAGCCAGCGTATAATTGGCGGGTTTCGATTTATCCCTGAGAATCACGCCGTCTTGCAGCAGCCCGTTCAGATAGTGATTGACCGTCGTCCGCGAAACGCCGTAGGCTTCCATCGCCTTTGTTACCGTCTTGGGGTCGCCGTCCTGAATGTGGCGAAGAATGTACTTTTTAAGTTCTTCCCTCGTTTCTTTTTTCAGAGACATATGCGTTCCCTCCTTTGGAGATAAAGTACCACAAATGTGTACTTTTGTCAATATATTATTCTGAAACTGACAACATATTTCTTTTTTCCGAAAACATAGCAGGGACTTTGCCGAGCGGCGAAGTCCCTGCTATGGCATTTCGTAATTATTTTTTCTGATTTTCCAGCCATTTGGCCAGCGCGTCGGCCATGCCGGTGTTGACGGATTTTTCCGGGGCCTGCTGCTGCATAAATTTTGCAACGTCGCGCTTGCCGGCGCCGGCCTGCTCGCGGCGCTGCTTGAAGGCCGAGAGCTTTTCGCGGTAGCCGCAGACGCAGGCGAACATCTGGTTCTCGCCCTCGCCGCGCAGCTCCATTTTCTTGAA
>CAKUNB010000232.1 GCA_934668285.1 uncultured Oscillospiraceae bacterium
GCAGCGCCGTAAGCATGAGCGGCTCCAGCACGGACAGGACCGCGTGACCTGCCCGCGTTTGCCCGAGCTTCACGGTCAGCAGTTTCGGCAGCGGCGTTGCGCCGAGAGCAGCCAGAATAAGAACGGCGGCATAGCTGCGCAGGTAATACAACGCCTCCGTTCCCGCGAGGCCGCCGCCAAAGCCGAACATCATGCCGATACGCGCAAAAGCCGCAGAAACCTCCGGCGCGTCAAACAGCACAAAGCCCAGCAGCACCAGCAGGAGCGTATAGCAGTGGCCGAGCACGCGGTGCCGCTGTAAAACCGGCACCAGCGCCAGCTTTTCGATAATCAGCAGCACGGCATAAAACAGTCCCCAGAGGACAAACGTCCAAGCCGCCCCATGCCAAAGACCCGTCGCCGTCCAGACGATCAAAAGATTCAGCAGCAGCCGTCCCTTCCCCACCCGGCTGCCGCCGAGCGGGATATAGAGATAGTCGCGGAACCACGAGCCGAGCGAGATATGCCACCGCCGCCAGAACTCCGTGATGCTGGCTGCGCAGTAGGGATAGTTGAAGTTCTCCGTCAACCGGAAGCCGAAAATCCGCGCCAAACCGATCGCCATGTCACTGTAAGCAGAAAAATCGAAGTAAATCTGCAGCAGGAACGCCACGGCGTACAGCCACGTAAAGAGTACCGTCGGTGCGCTCGCCGCGCCGTAGGCGGAAACCAGCTCGCCGAGAACATTCGCCAGCAGCATTTTTTTCGCGAGGCCGAGGACAAACCGCCGCGCTCCGGCGGCAGCATCGTCCAGCGTGGTTCTCCGCTCCCGGAGCTGGGCAGCGATGTCCGTATAACGGACAATCGGCCCGGCGATGAGCTGCGGGAACATTGCAATATACAGCGCAAGATCGATCGGGTTGCGCTGCGCCGGTGTATCGCCGCGGTAAACGTCGACCGCGTAGCTCAGAATCTGGAACGTGTAAAAGCTGATGCCGATGGGCAGCACAATTTGCAGTGCTGGGACGGAAAGGCCGGTCTTTCTGCCGAACGCGTCGAGGAAAAAGTTCGCATATTTGAAATATCCGAGCAAAAGAAGGCTGAAAACGACACTAAGCGTCAGGAAAAGCTTTCCCTGGCGCTTGGTGCGGTATTTTTCGATCAAAAGGCCGAAGCCATAGCCCTGCGCGATCGAAGCCAGCATCAGAATCAGATATTTGGGTTCCCCCCAGCCGTAGAACACAAGGCTGCACAGCAGCAGTGCCGTGTTTTTCAGCCGTTTTGGTGCAAGAAAGTAGAGCGCCAGTGTTACGGGGAGAAAGTAATACAGAAACGGAATACCGGAAAAGAGCATCTCAGTCGATCGCGGCGGTGCTGACAATCACGACATCCGCAAAGATCGCGGAAAGCTGGTCCTGAAAGACCTGTACGAGGTCCTCCGCGCCGAACACGCCAATCAGGCAGTTGCCCACATAAGCCACAAGCAGCCGGTCGGGGAAGCCGCAGATCCACTGGCGGCTCTGGATGTTCTTCTCGAGCTCCTTGGCCAACGCGTCCATGTCCGCGCCGTCCTTGATCAGGTACGCGCCGGCAGTGAAGGTGTTGGCGTTGAGCATGTGGGTGAGAGACGCAGCAGTCTCGAGCTGGTCGCCCTGCGCGGCCGGGTAGCCGAGATTGCGGTCGACCTCAGCCGGATCGGTGATGGAGAACAAGCCCGGGGCATCCTCCGTCATGTTTTCGCCGCCGATGTCACCGCCGATGGCAGAAAAGCGATCCGCCTCGGGATAGGCGTTCCATATGGTGGTCAGAAGTGCAAGCGGGTCAACGGTTTTTTCCGGCTCCGCAGTGGTTGTATCCGGCACTGCGGTGTCCGGTACAGTGGTATCGTTCGTCGCATCGCCCTTCGCGGCGCAGGCCGCCAGAGAAAGCAGCAGCAGCACCGCCAGTACGATTGCAAGTAATTTTTTCATGTTGAAATTCCTCCTTGGATTTGTTGCGGTCTATAGACGACCGGTTTTGAAAAAGGTTCCCGTTTTTTCGCGAAAAATCCCTCCAATGGGAGGGACTTTTCGGGTCTCTGCGAGAAAACCGTCAATCGCGGCGAAGGGCTTCGATGGGGTTAAGCTTCGAGGCCTTGACCGCCGGAACGAGGCCGAAAATGATGCCGATCAAAATCGAGAAGATTGCAGCGATCAGGATCGACGGAATGCTGATGGCTGTCGGCATATCGACGAAGCGGGAGATCAGCGCGGACATTCCCATGCCGCCCA
>CAKUNB010000233.1 GCA_934668285.1 uncultured Oscillospiraceae bacterium
TCAAAAAACCACCCAGCGAAAAGCTTCGGAGGGAGGAAAAGTGTGAAAGGGAACCGTCAGGGTTCCCTTTCACGTTCCATAACCCCGCCGCAGCGGGCAAAATTGCAAAATAATATTACCTATTTCTATTTTGCAATTTTGAAGGCAGCTTGTCGGAAAAGTCCGCAAGGACTTTTTTGACAAGCTGACTCCGTCGGCAATTTGTCGACGGAGTACTTGAGATGATGCAAGACAGACGGCGTGCAGATACCGAAAAACTGTGCCGTCCGCCGTTACGCTGTCGCCAGCGCCTTTGCAGCGACGAGCATCTGCTTTTCCTCCGAGCTGGACGGGAAGCAATTCCCCAACGGCATCGGCGTGGAATATGACGGGAGGAAAATCGACGATACGCTGGAGGTGGTCACCATTCCGGCCCATACGTATGCGGTTTTTACCAGCAGGGGCAAAATGCCGGATGCATTTATTGCAACCTACAACAGAATCGTGACGGAGTTCTTCCCGCAAAGCGCACAGTATGACTACGCCGAGAATGTGGAATTTGAGGTGTATTCGTCGGCGGATACCGCGGATCCGAATTATCAGTGCGAGATCTGGATTGCGGTCAACGAAAGGAAAGCCTGACCGCGCTGCGGCAGGGTAATTCTGAACAAAAATGCGTCTGCAAGCAGATAAAGCTTGCAGACGCATTTTTTCAGTCAACGATATCGACCGTGACGTGTTTTCCGTCGCGCTGGGCGACGGATTTGATGACAGTGCGAATTTCCTTGGCAATCCGACCCTGGCGGCCGATGACCTTACCCATATCCTCGGGAGCGACCCTCAGCTCAAGAATCGTATTGTCTCCTTCCTCTCTCTGCGTAACCGTCACCGCGTCGGGATGATCGACAAGCTGGGTTGCCACGTAGAGCAAGAGTTCCTTCATCGTGCTGCTCCTCTCGATCAAAGGACGTTAGCCTTTTTCAAAAGAGCCTTCACGGTGTCGGTCGGCTGAGCGCCGTTCTTGATCCACTGCTGCGCCTTTTCCGCGTCTACAGTGAGGGTGGCCGGCTCGGTCAGGGGATTGTAGGTGCCGATTTCTTCGATGCAGCGGCCGTCGCGCGGGCTGCGGGAATCAGCAACAACGATGCGATAATAAGGAGCCTTCTTCGCGCCCATTCTTCTCAGTCTGATTTTTACCATGAATTTCACCTCCAAAAAATTTTCAACAATCTATCGTCAGGTGCATATGACCTAATGACCAAAATAGGGATGCGCTGCGGGATAGGACGGGGGGACGGATTGCCACGGCTTGCTGCGCAAGCCTCGCTATGACAAATGGGATGGCGTGGAGATTACATGCCGGGGATGCCGGGGAAGCCGCCCATTTTGCCGAACATTTTGCGCTTGTTGCCCTTGCCGTTCATCATTTTCATCATCTGCTGCATCTGCTCAAACTGCTTGAGCAGGCGGTTGATGTCCTCGACCTTCTGGCCGCAGCCGAGCGCGACGCGGCGCTTGCGGGAGGAATTGAGGCAGGAGGGATTTTCGCGCTCATAGGGCGTCATGGACTGGATGATCGCCTCGACGCGCGAGAGCGCCTTTTCGTCGACCTGCACATTCTTCATCGACCCCATGCCGGGGAGCATCCCCAGCAGATCCTGCATCGAGCCCATGTTCTTGAGCTGCGAGAGCTGATCGTAGAAATCGGCGAGGGTGAATTTATTCTGGCGCAGGCGCTGCTCCAGCTCGGCGGCCTTCTTCTGGTCGAGGGCCTGCTCGGCCTTTTCGATCAGCGTCAGCACGTCGCCCATGCCGAGGATGCGCGAGGCCATGCGCTCGGGGTGGAACGGCTCGATCATGTCCAGCTTTTCGCCGGTGCCGATGAACTTGATGGGCTTGCCGGTGACGGCCTTGACGGAGAGCGCCGCGCCGCCGCGGGCGTCGCCGTCGAGCTTGGTGAGCATCACGCCGTCGATGTCCAGCCATTCGTTGAACGACTGCGCGGCGTTGACCGCGTCCTGACCGGTCATGGCGTCGACGACCAGCAGAATTTCGCTCGGCTGAACCTCAGCCTTGATGGACTTCAGCTCGTTCATGAGCGCCTCGTCGACGTGCAGACGGCCGGCAGTGTCGAGGAAGACCATATCGTTGCCGTGCTGCTGCGCGTGGCGGATGGCGGCCTTGGCGATCTTGACGGGGTTTTCCTGCCCCATCTGGAACACGGGGATGTCGAGCTGGC
>CAKUNB010000234.1 GCA_934668285.1 uncultured Oscillospiraceae bacterium
GCACCACATAGTCGAAGTATCCTTCGATCTGATGGCTGCCCTTCTTGCTCATTTTGATGGTGAAAGCAATTCCATAGAGCAAGCCGATGGCATCCTTATATTCTCCGTCTTCCGCGTTGGGGTCGCCTTTGCCGCGCACGGCTATATAATTCATAGAAGGCACCGTCACAATCGACGGCTTGTCCTTCGGAAGATAAAACTCCTTGTACTCTTTCTTATAGTCAAATGGCATAGTTTTCTCCTTTTGTGCTTTTGCATGTTATAAGTCAAAGCGGAAAATACACTCATGTGTATGGCCGTCATTGATACGCATGTCATTGTCCGGAGGTAGCTCTGCGATTTCCAGCAACTTCCCGCCCAGACTCTCACAAGTACGGCGAGATGGCAGATTGGTGGGCTGGCAGGAAATAATCAGATAATCCATCTCATGCCGACGTGCCAGTTCAAACAGCAGGCGGCAGGCTTTTTCCGCGTAATGATTGCCCCGAAATGGTTCATCTACGGCATAGCCGATATTCCCGCCGTAGTAAAGCCCCTCGTTGTGGCCGATTCGCAGATCGCAAATGCCCACCTTCTGTCCGGTGTCGTCCAAAATGTCGAAATAGTACGCAGGCACCCAGTTCCGCGCCGGATCGCCTGGGAAAGTGTGATCCAGCCGCAGGGCGATTTCTTCATTTTTCAAATCGGATGTATCCAGAAATGTCATACAGCTTCCTCCCGTATAGCACATCATTGAAAGTATCCTTCAGATATCAGCAGCTCCAACACTCTTGCTTCTCGTTCAAACATCATGGGATTATATGGGCTCGTGCCCACGCTGCGGTTCTTTTGAATTGCCATCAAGGGCGTAACAAATTCCAATGTATAGGCTTCCTGCGCCTCGTAAGCGTCCAGATCCTGCCGAACTGCTTCCGGCTCCGCTTCGCACAGGTAGTAGTAATTATCCTGAACAAAGCATTCAGAGGCATCCATGTCGCTCCGCTGAATCCGGTGGACGTAGCCGTATTCCTTGACCGTCTCAGGCTTTACCACAAGCCCGGCTTCCTCTCGCGTCTCTCGGATCATTGCTTCCACAGGGTTCTCGCCGTTTTCAATGCCGCCGCCCGGGAACTTGTAGTAATCGTATTTCAGGCTGTGGATCATGGCGATTCTTCCATCCCTTATGATGATGCTGCGGGCGGAGTTGCGAACGAAACGGCGGGTGCAGTGTTCATAGTCTTGCTTGTCCATCTCAAATAATAATCTCATAGCCGGTCCTCAATCAGGCATGGAATACTTAATATCTGTGAAAGGTTGTCCACTGTAAAATCCGGAACCTCTGCCCCGCAGGAGAGATTTGCATAAACGGCGATCCCTTTCCTAATTTGGATAGTTTTCATGCCCAACTCCTTGGCTGGGCGAATGTCGTTGTCCAGCCGGTCGCCTACCATGACAGCATTTTCGGGTTTGCAGTTTGCCATTGCCAGCGCCCGCAGAAATATCCCCTTGTCCGGCTTTGATACACCCAACTCTGCAGAGGAAGCAATCACAGAGAAGTATCGGCCAAGTCCCCAAGCGTCAAGACGGCCTTTTGCTCCGGGCTTCTGATTCGCAATGACGCCAAGTTGATAGCCCCTATCACACAGAGTACGCAAGGTTTCCTCGCAATCATCAAAGGGAACCTCATCCTCGCTGTGCCAAGGCGTTTTTTTGAGGCCGAAATACTCGATTGCCTTTTGATCTCCGTTATATCCCTCTTTGGCGTATTGGATACGCTTCTCGGAAAACTCCTCGTAGGTGACGGAGGTGCCTTGGATCATATCTCTAATCCGATGCTTATAGGCTTCTTCCTCGTCCACCAGCGTTGAGCCGATATCAAAGAAAATCCAGCGAATTGCGTTCATACCAGCCCTTATAACCCTAACCTCGGACTCATCGATCAGCACCGCATCACCATCATTCAGCCGCACAACAGCGACGTCATTGTCAGCTTCATACTTTGCACACGTTTCCTCAAAGTGTTCAAATCTTCTGAGGAAACGGTCATAGTGTGGAAGCACCTCTATATCGGTCAGCTTCAATGCCGACAGGTCTTTCAATCCGACAACGTTCATTTCGGGCGTGTATTCATTGACCAAAGACAGAGACGGGCCGAAAACGAATGCCGCGGCGCTCCAGCCGATCAGCAACTTGGAATCGGCAATGCGCTGGAGAATCGGTTC
>CAKUNB010000235.1 GCA_934668285.1 uncultured Oscillospiraceae bacterium
AGACTATTCCGCGAGATTGCCACGGCCGCAAGCGGCCTCGCAATGACAAAATCGGACTCCTTTGACAGTCTGAAATGCTGCAAAGCCGAGGCTTTGCAGCATTTTTGTACGCTTTTTATTCCCTTTTTTCGATGTCGAACAGGCCAGCGCGGTCGAGCATGACCAGAATGCGCAGCGCATCCTCTCCGAGATCGAGCTGCGTTTCCTCGCCGCTGCCGCCCTTGCCGCGCAGCAGCCCCAGCCGGATCAGCTTTTCCACCGTCGGGCGGTACTCCTTCTCCGAGACGTCCCCGAGCGTTTCATAGCGCAGCTCGCTTTCCTCCGACGCCCTGCTTTCCGGCTCCTTTTGCTCCGGCGTAGGCTCCTCTTTCTTGGTCATTCCGTAGTAGCCCGCGAGCGCCGCTGCCTCAGCCTCGGCCAGCCGCTTCAGATTCTCGTCCGAGAGCAGCCACGCCGTCATCTGTGCGTTGGTATGGAAGCTGTGCTCCAGAATCATCCCCGTCACGCCGACCGCGACGGAGTGCCGGATGACGCCGTAGTAGTCGGCATTGTGCGCAGAGTTCCAGCGAACCGTGATCTGAGCGCTCTGCCGCGTGCCCATCGTCGCCGCGATCGTCTCCGACAGCAGCTGTGCCAACGCCTCCTCGCGGCGGCTGACCGGATAGTACACACGCACATAGTCGACGCTGTCGTTCCGCTCGTTGCCGGCGGCGTTGCTGTGCAGGCTGAGCAGCAGAGCGCAGCCTGCCGCCGCCGTGCCGCGCTCGTAGAGCGACGGGTTGTCCGTCACCGCGTGACGGGTGCAGACCACCTCAAAGCCGTAGCGTTCCAGCGCGGGCTTCAGATAGCCCTGCAGATCGAACATCCGCGTCCCCTCGCAGTAGGTCGGGTTCGCCGGACTGGGGTTGTCGCCGCGCTCATGCCCCGCGTCAAGACAGATTTTCATTCATTGGTACCTCCCTTTTTTTGAAATTGTGTGCCGAAATAGAAGCCGATGACGACGGTATAGGCCGTCAGAAATTCCTGCGGGCTGATCCGCCCGCGCACTGCAAGCAGCGCAAACACAACCGTCATGATCAATGTGACCAGTGATTTGATGCTCAGGAGATTTTCCAGACGCTTGTTCATCGATGCATCACCTCCTCCAGATCCCCGATTCGGTGGTTGACAACCTTGAGCTTTTCCTCCAGCAGCGGGATCCGTTCGCCGAAGTTGTTGTGGCGGTCGACCTTCTTTTCCAGCTGAGAAAGGCGGTAATTGGTCAGCTTGGAGGAGGTCAGCACCCCCGCGAGGCTTCCCAACAGCGTCCCCAGCAGAGAGAGCAGCGCCACCACTACGTTGCTGTCCATAAAAAAATCACCTCCTACCCAAGGAGATGAATTCGCCCAAAATTGCCCTGAAACGTCCAACATTGCAAAAATAAAATAAAAAAACGGCCGCACCGACGCCCTTCTGTCGATGCAGCCGCAGGAAAAAGCCACGTTTTTTCAGTTTTCAGTAAGTCTCAAACACTTTGATACATTCTACCATTTCCAATCCGGCCTGTCTATCCTGTCACAAAACAATCGTCGATTTGGCAATGACAAATTGGAAACAGCGCGTCCTTTGCACCGTTTATTTTGCGTTTCCCTTTGCGGTGTTGATAGAGGAAATCAGCATAACGCGAATGCTCGTACAGGCGGAATCAAGCATTTTGTATTCTGATTCAGGGATATAATTCGTTTTGTAAAGCAATTCAAGCCAAAAGTCCGTTTCATTGGCCTCCTTGAGCGCAATCTGAAGCTTTGCAATAAAGTCCGCTTTCCCATGCGCATACTGTGCTTCCCTGATATTCGCGCCGATAGAAGTGCCGCTTCTGCCGATTTGGTTGGAAATGACAGTCTCTTTTTTGTCCTTCAGATACTTAACAAGGTTGATAATCGAAACAGCAAAATCCATCGATTGTGTTCTCAGCTTGCTCTCTGACATAACAACACCCCGGTGATTTAGTGAAGCTCGGGCTGCGCCCTAGTGAAGCAGCGGCGGGGCCGCTGTGAAGTTTCGTGCTTCGCACGAAGTGAAGTGAAGTGTGCCACTCACGCCCGCAGGCGCTTCACTGCGCAGCAACTTCACAACGCGCAGCGTTACTT
>CAKUNB010000236.1 GCA_934668285.1 uncultured Oscillospiraceae bacterium
CTTCCGGTCAGTGCGCCGCAGCGCCGCCGCCAGAGGCAGGCCTGCGCCAGCGCTGCAGGGTCTATCCGGCCCGGCTCGAGATAAATCACATGACACGACCGGCGCGGGCGGGGAAGGAACGCCTCCTTCAGCGCCAGCAGAATCATCAGCGTTCCGCAGGCCGCCAGCCCCGCGATCAGGATCGTCAGCAACATACTACCACCTCAGGCCAGTGTATGAAGCGGCAGCGTCCAAAGTTCCAGTATTTATCTTACACTAAAAGTCGACAAAGCGCAACTTCTTTTTGAAAAACGCGCCGTTTTCTGCTGCGCGTATATCTTGACAGAGATATACGGCCGTTTTATAATGAGGGAAAAATCGAAAAGGAGATCGATATTATGCAGCCCATTTCTGTCAACGCGCTCGGCGATGCCTGCCCCATTCCCGTTGTAAAAACCATCAAGGCCCTCGACGGCATGTCCGCCCCCGGCACGGTTGAGGTGCATGTCGATAATGAGGCCGCCGTGCAGAACGTGACGCGTCTGGCTACGCACCGCGGCTACAAGGTCAGCAGCGAAAAGCTGGAGGAGAAGCACTTCGTCGTCCGCATGGAGGTCAGCACCGTCGCGCCCGCCGCGCCGAACGAGGCCGAGGCCGCCTGCGCTCCCGACCGCCGCGGCAATACCGTCGTCGCCTTTGACACCGCCTGCATGGGCCGCGGCAACGACGAGCTGGGCGCGACGCTCATGAAGGGCTTTATCTATGCCCTGTCGCAGCTCGAGGAGCTGCCGAAGACCCTGCTGTTCTATAACGGCGGCGCAAAGCTCACAACGGAAGGCTCGGCCTCGCTCGAGGACCTCAAGAGCATGGAGGCGCAGGGCGTCGAGATTCTGACCTGCGGCACCTGCCTGAACTTCTACGGTCTGACGGAAAAGCTCGCCGTCGGCGGCGTGACCAACATGTATTCCATCGTGGAAACGCTGAGCGGTGCGGCAAAGATCATCAAGCCCTGATGATCTATCTGGACAACGCTGCGACCACGCTGAAAAAGCCGCAGCCGGTCGTCGAGGCGGTCTCGGCGGCGCTGTGCAGCCTCGGCAATTCCGCGCGCGGCGCTTACCCGAGCGCGCTGAACGCCTCGCGCGTGATCTACGAGGCGCGCTGCCGGGCCGCCGCGTTCTTCGGCTGCGGGCAGCCGGAGCGCGTGATTTTCACCGCGAACGCGACGGAGGCGCTGAACATTGCCCTGTCCGGCCTGTTCCGGCGCGGCGACCACGTGATCTCCACCGATTTGGAGCACAATTCCGTTCTGCGGCCGCTGTACCGGCTGGAGGCGGAGCAGGGCGTTTGCCTCAGCTTCGTGCCCGCCGACCGGCGGGGATGCGTGGGTATCGCGGCGTTTGAGCGGCTGATCTGCCCGCAGACCCGCGCCATCGTCTGTACGCACGCGTCGAATCTGACCGGCAATCTGCTCGATCTGGCCGCGATCGGCCGCATTGCAAGGGCGCACGGCCTGCTTTTGATCGTCGACGCCGCGCAGACCGCGGGCTGCCTGCCCATCGATATGGAAGCAATGGGCATCGACGTGCTCTGCTTCACCGGCCACAAGGGGCTGATGGGGCCGCAGGGCACCGGCGGGCTGTGCCTCCGCGAGGGTGTGGAGATCCGTCCGTGGAAGGTCGGCGGCTCGGGCGTGCAGTCCTACAGCCGCACGCAGCCGGAGCAATATCCCACCCGTCTGGAGGCCGGCACGCTCAACGGCCACGGCATCGCCGGTCTTTCCGCTGCGCTGGCCTATCTGGACGAGGTCGGCCTGCCCGCCGTGCAGGCGAAGGAGGCCGCGCTGATGCGCCGGTTTTACGAGGGCGTGAAGGACATCGACGGCGTGACGGTTTACGGCGACTTCGAAGCGCCCGACCGCGCCGCCATTGTCTCGCTGAATCTTCGCGGTTGGGATTCCGGCAGCGTGGCCGACGAGCTTTCGGAGGACTACGGCATTGCCGTCCGCTCCGGTGCGCACTGCGCCCCGCGCATGCATCGGGCGCTCGGCACGGAGGACACCGGCGCAGTGCGCTTCAGCTTCTCGTGGTTCAACACGGAGGCGGAAATTGACGCCGCCGTCCGCG
>CAKUNB010000237.1 GCA_934668285.1 uncultured Oscillospiraceae bacterium
ACCCCGTCCACTGGGGCAGCGATTTGCAGACCGAGCACGAGCGCTACCTGACCGAGGAGCTGTTCCAGCGTCCTGTGTTCGTGACGGACTATCCGAAGGAGATCAAGGCGTTCTATATGAAGCTCAACCCCGACGGCAAGACCGTTGCGGCGATGGACTGCCTTGTCCCCGGCATCGGCGAGATCATCGGCGGCAGCCAGCGCGAGGACGACTACGACACGCTGCTGGCCCGCATGAACGAGCTGGGTCTCAAGCCGGAGGACTACGCGTTCTACCTCGATCTGCGCAAGTACGGCTCGGCCCGTCACGCGGGCTTCGGCCTCGGCTTTGAACGCTGCGTGATGTACCTGACCGGCATCGGCAACATCCGCGACGTGCTGCCCTTCCCGCGCACCGTCGGCAACTGCGAGCTGTAAGGAATTTTCTTGACACCAACGGGAAAAGCTGATACTATAATGCTAGTGAAATATCGCGTTGATCGAAAAGAGTAACGGTTCGTCCGCGTGCGTCAGAGAGTCCCCGTCGTCGGCTGGAAGCGGGGTCGCCGCCGTAGCCGTGAAGTGCGTTCGGGAGCGAGGGGAGACCCCGTTGGCCGCGTGAAGGCCGAAGTAAAAAATCAGAGTGGAACCGCGAGTATTTTTACCCGCCTCTGGCTTTTGTCAGAGGCGGGTAATTTATTTATTTGAGGAAACTCTGAAGAAACCCGGAACCCTGCAAATTGGAGTTGATTGCATTGCATTTGAAGGAAACCATCGAGGCCTACCAGCGCAACGACCCCGCCGCGCGGAGCAAGCTGGAGGTTTTCTGGCTCTATAACGGCCTGCACGCGGAAATTTACTACCGCATTGCGCACTGGCTGTATCTGCACAAGCGGTATTTTCTGGCGCGTTGGCTTTCGCAGCGCGCCAAGCGCCGAACGGGCGTGGAGATCCACCCCGCCGCCACCATCGGCCGCCGCCTCGTCATCGACCACGGCACCGGCATCGTCATCGGCGCAACGGCGGAGATCGGCGACGACTGCCTGCTGTATCAGGGCGTGACCCTCGGCGGCACCGGCGCGCAGCGGGAAAAGCGCCACCCAACCCTCGGCAACAACGTCATGGTCGGCAGCGGTGCAAAAATCCTCGGCCCGTTCAAGGTCGGCGACAACGCCCGCATTGCCGCCAACGCTGTCGTGCTCAACGAGGTGCCGCCGAATTCCACGGTCGTCGGCGTTCCCGGCCGCGTCGTGCGCATCAACGGCGAAAAGCTCGACCACATCCACACGCCCGACCCCGTCCGCGCCGAGCTGGACTACCTGCGCGAGCGCATCGAAGAACTGGAACATCAAATGAAAAATCAATCGGTCTTTACAACTCACTGTCGCATAAGAAAGAGCTGTTCGTTCCCAACCACCCCGACATCGTAAAAATGTACACCTGCGGCCCGACGGTCTATCACTACGCGCACATCGGCAACCTGCGCAGCTATATCATGGAGGACGTGCTGGAAAAGAGCCTGCGCTACCTCGGCTACAACGTCCGCCGCGTCATGAACATCACCGACGTCGGCCACCTCGCCTCCGACGCGGACACCGGCGAGGACAAGATGCTCAAGGGTGCCAAGCGCGAGCATAAGTCCGTCATGGAAATTGCGAAGTTCTATACCGACGCGTTCTTCTCCGACTGCGACAAGCTCAACATCAAGCGGCCGGACGTCGTCGAACCGGCGACGAACTGCATTCCGGAGTATATCCACATCGTTCAGGCCCTGCTCGACAAGGGCTACGCCTATCTTGCCGGCGGCAACGTGTATTTTGACACCTCGAAGCTGGAAAAATACTACGTGTTCAACGACCACAAGGAGGAGGACCTCGAGGTCGGCGTGCGCGAGGGTGTCGAGGAAGATGTCAATAAGCGCAACAAAAACGACTTCGTTCTCTGGTTCACGAAGTCGAAATTTGAGGATCAGGCGCTCAAATGGGACTCCCCGTGGGGTGTCGGCTACCCCGGCTGGCACATCGAGTGCTCCGGCATCAGCATGAAGCACCTCGGCGAGGATCTCGACATCCACTGCGGCGGCATCGACAACGCCTTTCCGCACCACACGAACGAAATTGCCCAA
>CAKUNB010000238.1 GCA_934668285.1 uncultured Oscillospiraceae bacterium
CCTGCAGGGCAGCAGCGAAGAACTCCGCTGCCGAATAGGAATCGTCGTTGACGAGCACCGCCATCGGCATTTCGATGCAGTCGCTGTCCGAGGTATCGACCTCCTCATTGCCGAGGTAGTCGACCGAGCGGAAGAGCGGGCCTTCCGGCAGCAGGTAGTCCAGCAGGGCCACCAGCTCGTCCTTGCGGCCGCCGGGGTTGAAGCGGAGGTCGAAAATCAGCGATTTTGCGCCCTGCGCAATGAGATCGTCAACGGCTGCGATGGCATCGCGCGCGCTGTGCGCGTCGAAATTGTTGATCTTGATATAGCCGTCGCCGCTTTCCAGCAGCTCGTGGGTCACGACGATCGTTTCAATCCGGTTCCGCGTTACCGTTACGTCCATCGTCTCACCGTCGCGGAGGATCGTGATGGTCACGTCCGTTCCGGCCTCGCCGCGCACCTTTTTCTGCGCGGCGGACATATCTTCGGGATCGACCGCTTCGCCCTCGACCGCAATCACCATGTCGCCGTTTTTGATGCCCGCCTCCTCGGCGGGGCTGTTATGCGTAACGGACATGATGGTAAAGCCGATATCGTCCTCGTTGGTGTGCTGGATCGTCACGCCGATGCCGACATAGGCGTTTTCGTTGGATTCGACGTAGGCGTCAAAATCCTCGGCGCTGATGTAATAGCTCCAGCGATCGCCGGTTGCGGCAACTGCCGCCTCGGCCAGACGATCGCCCAGCTTGTCCTTGTCGTAGCCGTCGACGTAGACCTCGTCGAGCAGCGCGACGATTTCCTCCAGCTTTGCCAGATAGTCGGCGTCGACGGTGACGGTGTCCTCCGTCGCGTTAGGCGCAAGCGAGAGCTGCGGCGGCGTGCTGGCGCAGCCGGTCAGAAGAGCGGCAAGCAGCAGCACCGCAAAAAAAATACTGACACTTCGTTTCACTTTTTTCCTCCAAAACACAGTTGCGGAATAAACGGCTCCCAGAGCTTGCGGACAAGCTCTGGGAACACGGATCATTGCAGAGAGATATAGCTCATCGGGTTCACGGTACCGCCGTTATAGTAGATGGTAAAATGTAGGTGGTTACCAGTAGAATAGCCGGTCGTGCCGACATAACCGATGGTCTGGCCGCGCTCCACGTAGTCGCCCTCGCTGACGATATAGTTCGTCATGTGGCCGTACAGAGAGGAGAAGCCGTCCATATGGTTGATCGTTACGTAGTAGCCGTAAGCATAGTTATATGTCGCGGTCGTAACATAGCCGCTCTTGGTCGCGTAGATCGGCGTACCCGCGCCGATGGCAAGGTCGACGCCGTTGTGCATGGTGTAGTTGCCCGTGATCGGGTGTGTACGGTAGCCATAGGGGCTGGTCAGCACGACGCCGATACCGGCCGGCAGCGGGAATAGGAAGCTCTGACCCGTGCTGGGCACTGGCGCAGGCTCGCTGCTGCCGCCGTCGGGCGTGGGCTGAGGCGGATGCGCCGCCTCCCACTCCCGCTGCAGAGCAGCGGTGCGCTCCTGCTCCAAGGCAGCAATCTGGTCGCTCAGCGCAGCCTCCTGCGCCTCGTACTCCTCGCACTCGGCGACCAGCTTTTCCTTATCGGAAATCAGCTGCGTCAGCAGCGCCTCGGACTCCTTGCGCATTGCGGCAAGCTCCTCCTCGGCGTTGGCAAGGTCGGCCTTCTTCAGCTCGAGCTGCGCCTTTTCGCCGGCAAGGGCATCCTTTGCCGCCAGCACGCGCTCGGCCAGCGCGCGCATTTCATCCATCATGCGCTGGTCGGTCTTGGCAATTTCCTCGATCATTGCGTGGCAGCTGAGCATGTCGGCGAAGGTCTCGGATTCCAGCACGACCGCCCACGCGGAGATTTCACCGCGCTCCTGCATGGCGCGCATGCGGAGCTTGTAGCGGTCGAACAGCTCGTCCTGCTTGACCTTCAGCTCGTCCAGCTCGGCCTGCTTTTCGGCAATCAGCTCGCTGTACTGATGGATCTGCTCGTTGGTGTTTTCGACCTCCTGACGCGTCAGCTCGATCTGCTGGTCGACCTGTGCCTTCTGCTCAACGGTCGTGAGCGTTTTGGAGC
>CAKUNB010000239.1 GCA_934668285.1 uncultured Oscillospiraceae bacterium
GGTCATGGAGATGTTTTTGGCCTGATCGGGGAAGTTCTTGTAGACCATCGAGTGCCACGCGGGGCAGCAGGAGGTCGCCATATACGGCTGCTCCGCCGGAACCTTCTTCAGAAAGTCCTTCGCTTCCTCAATCGTGCAGATATCCGCGCCGACGGCGACCTCGACCACGCCCGCAAAGCCCAGCTCGCGCATGGCGGCGGTGAATTTTTCGGGGGTCGAGAACTTGCCGAATTGGCCGATGAAGGCGGGCGCGACGATGGCGATGACCTTGTCGCCGCTCATGATGCTGCGGATGACCTGATAGAGCTGCCCCTTGTCCACGATCGCACCGAAGGGACAGTTGACAAGGCATTGGCCGCAGGCGACGCATTTGTCGTGGTTGATGACGGCACGGCCGTTTTCGTCCATGCCGATGGCATCAACGCCACAGGCGGCCTGACAGGGGCGCTCGATATAATTGATGGCGTGGTAGGGGCAGGCCTTGGCGCACTTGCCGCATTTGATGCACTTGGCGGGATCGATATGGCTCTTGCCGTTAAGAAAATAGATCGCATCCTTCGGGCAGACCTGATGGCACGAGGCGGCGAGGCAGTTCTGGCACAAGTCGGTGACCAGATACTGGCGCGGCGGGCAGCGGTGGCAGGCGTAGGGGATGATATTGATGAGCGGCGGCTCGTAATATTGCTCGGCAATCGCCGCCTGATCCATGCCCTCGGTCACGAGCGTCCGCTGCTGGACGGATTGCAGGGACAGACCCATCGCCAGCCGGATGCGCTCGCCCGCAATGGCGCGCTCGAGAAAGATCGACTCGCGGTGCAGCGGGTTTTCGCCGGGGACGATCGTATAGGGCAGATCCTCGGCCTTGGTAAAATCGTTGCTTTCATAAGCCATCCGCGCGACCTCGGTAAAAACCTTCTTGCGGATGTCGGTAATCAGGGACGGAACGCCTCTCATTGCTTCTCCTCCAATGCGCGAAAAATCAACGTCTATATAGTACCATGTTTTTCGAAAAGTGCAAGCCTCTGTTTTTTGGAAGGGGACAATGCAGGCACGGGGTGGGGGACGGATTGCCACGTCCTTTGGACTTTTGGACAGCCCTAAGCTCCAACCGAAAAGGCGGAGCTTAGGGCTGTCCAAGAGTCCGATTTTGTCATTGCGAGGCTGCTTTGCAGCCGTGGCAATCTCGCAGAATTATTTTGATTTACTGATAGACTTCGGCGAATTCGAAACTGCCTGCATGAGATTGCCACGTCGCTTCGCTCCTCGCAATGACACGTGGGGAGCCTTGTTGGTTTGGCGTTATGCGCGGCGCTTTTTGGGGGCGAAGAGGAGCATGCCCAGCAGGACGGACATGGGGACGGCGAGGATGACGCCGAGGGAGCTGGCAAGCGCCTGCACC
The DNA here is from genome assembly GCA_934668285.1 of uncultured Oscillospiraceae bacterium. Lineage (GTDB taxonomy): Bacteria > Bacillota > Clostridia > Oscillospirales > Oscillospiraceae > JAZOXB01. The sequence continues at coordinate 1,400 of CAKUNB010000239.1, forward strand.
ATTTCGACGGAGAGGAAGGCGGTGCTCATGAGCTGCTTGAACGACGGCTCCAGCGAGGAGAGGTAGATCATCAGCACGAGGCCGTTGCCGACGAGGGCGAGGATGAGCGTGTTGGTCATGGTGCCCACCATATCGCGGCCGATGTTCATGCCGGAGCGGAGGAGCTGCCGCCGGGTCAGCCCGGGGTTGACGGCGACCAGCTCGTTCATCGACGAGCTGATGCTCATGGCCACGTCGTTGACCGCACCGAGCGCGGCAATCAGGATGCCGCCGACGAGCAGATCGCCAAGCTGTAACGAGGAAAGCGGATTCTGCCCCTGCTTGATCTGCAGCAGCGCCTCGATGTGCGGCTCGGCGACGTACATCTTATAGCCGTCCACGCGGCAGAGCTTACAGGCGAGCTGGCCGAACAGCATGGCGAAGATCACGCCGGACATTGTGCCGAGAATGGCGCAGAGCGTCTTTTTGTTCACGCCGTCGAGAATGACGAACTCGACGACCGTGACGTAGGCGCACAGCAGGAGGATCGAGGGCAGCGTCGGCGCGCCGCCGAGGAGCATCGGCAGGAGAATGGCAAAGACGCAGAGGATCGTAAAGGCGAGGCCGAGCAGGGATTTTGCGCCGACCTTGCCGCCAACGAGCACGGTAATGAGCA
>CAKUNB010000240.1 GCA_934668285.1 uncultured Oscillospiraceae bacterium
ATGCTGTTATCGCGGTCGTCGGCGGAGATCCACTTGAAGCCGTTCCAGTCCGAGTCGTTGTTCCACATGCTGCTGTTATCCAGATAGAAGTGGTTCAGCGTCCGGACATAGTCCTGCATCTGGCGGTGGCGGTCGTAGTCGAGCAGCATCCAGTCGAGCTGCTGATCGTAGCGCCATTCGATAAACTGCGCAAATTCGTTGCCCATGAAGCTCAGCTTCTTGCCCGGATGGCCGATGGCGTAGGCGTAAAACACGCGCAGATTGCGGAATTTTTCGTCATACTCGCCCGGCATTTTGTTGATGAGCGAGCACTTGCCGTGCACAACCTCGTCGTGCGACAGCGGCAGGATGAAATTCTCCGAATAGGCGTAGGTCATCGAGAAGGTCAGGTTATTGTGGCTGCCCTTGCGCCACAGGGGATCGAGCGACATATATTTCAGCATGTCGTTCATCCAGCCCATGTTCCACTTGAACAGGAAGCCGAGGCCGCCGTCGTAGTCGGGCTTGGTGACCATCGGGAAGGCCGTGGATTCCTCCGCCGCCGTGATGGCATTGCGCCGGACGGAGAAAATCGCGCGGTTGAGCTTGCGCAGGAAGGCAATCGCCTCAAGATTCTCCCGCCCGCCATACTTGTTCGGGCGGAACTCGCGGCGGCCGTAGTCAAGGTACAGCATCGAGGCCACCGCATCCACGCGCAGACCGTCGATATGGTACATTTCCAGCCAATAGACCGCGTTGGAGATCAGGAAGGACTGCACCTCTCCCTTGCCGAAGTCGAAAATGCGCGTCGTCCAGTCGGGATGCTCGTTCATCATCGGGTCGGACAGCTCGTAGCAGCACGTGCCGTCGAATTCGTACAGTCCGTTTTCGTCCTTCGGGAAATGCGCCGGCACCCAGTCGAGCAGCACGCCGATGCCCGCCTGATGGCAGCGGTCGACAAAGCGCATGAGCTGCTGCGGCTCGCCGTAGCGGAAGGTCGGCGCGTAGTAGCCCGTCACCTGATAGCCCCACGACGGGTCGTAGGGATATTCGGACAGCGGCATCAGCTCCACATGCGTGTAGCCCATGTCCTTTAAGTACGGCACCAGCTCGTCGGCCAGCTCGTCGTAGCTGTAGCACGAGCCGTCAGGCTTGCGCCGCCATGAGCCGAAGTGCATTTCATAGATATTCATCGCGCTGTCGAGCAGCTTGCGCTTGCCCTGCTGGCGGCGGTAGGCGGCGTCCTTCCACTCGTAGCCCTCCAGCGTGCACACGCGGCTCGAGGTCTCCGGCAGCGCGCAGCAGCGGAAGCCATAGGGGTCGGATTTGTAAACCGTGCCGCCGTCCGGCTTGCGGAGGAAGAATTTGTAGGCGTCGCCCTCCTTGGCGTAGGGAGAAAACGCCTCCCAGACGCCGTACTCCAGCAGCTCCATCGGCAGGTCATTCGTGTTCCAGAAGTTCCAGTCGCCCACGACGCTGACGCCCGCGGCGTTCGGCGCCCAAACGCGGAAGCAGTAGCCGCTCACGCCATCGCGCTCGGCGCGGTGGCAGCCGAGGTAGGTGTAAGCACGCAGCTCATCGCCGGAAGTGAAGCGCTTGAGGGCATTGTGCAGATTTTGCTCCATTTTTCTCTGTCGGCCTCCTTTGCTTGGTTCGGTTTCATTTGCCTTCATTATACCACTTTGCACAATTATTTCAACTGGGGCCAGAGATTTTTTCACAGCTTTGTTGAAAATTCCCTTTAGAATCCGTTCTGTAGCCTTTTCTTTGTATTGTACGCCGTTTTTTTCGAAAAAAATGCAGGATTTTGCCGACTTTCGCAAAAACCTCCGCCCTCCTTTCGCAGCAATCCCACCCCGCGAACCGTCCTCGGAAAGATTTTTTCTTTTTTTTGAAAAAACGCTTGCTTTTTTCCATAACCTGTGCTACTATAGTTGAGCGCTGAGAGCGCTATGCGCCAGTAGCTCAGTTGGATAGAGTGTTTGGCTACGAACCAAAAGGTCGGGGGTTCGAGTCCCTTCTGGCGTACCAAAAAAGATGCAGCCCATCGGGCTGCATCTTTGTTGGT
>CAKUNB010000241.1 GCA_934668285.1 uncultured Oscillospiraceae bacterium
ACTTCACTGCGCTGCCGTCGAGGTGTCTGGTGTCCTTCACGGTGCCGTTGATTCCGATGCTCGCAAACAGGTCGGCTCTCGTTACAAGATAATCAAATCCGATCATTACCTTCACGCCGATTTTGGCAGAAACCTGCGCGGTGCAGTCAAACTTTGTTTTCGTGAATTCCTTGATCAGACGGCAGCCGTCTTTGGCGTTGTATGTATAGCCAATTCCTAGCTTGCCGCCGACATTCACCGACATTTCTCCGTTCACGCCAAATTCGGCGACAATCTCCGCCCGCGCAAGTCCGAAAAGGATCGGAATATATCCCAATGTCCACGATTCGCCGTCGTTGAAGGCTTCCAGCGTGTCGCCCTTGGCGGAAATGGTAAAATCGCTGTCGCCGTAAAACACCAGCTTCGTGGTTTTTGACAGCTGATCCACTTTATAGTCGAGGTCAACGTTTTTCAGCTCGTAATTGACGTTGATCTTAAGCCCGTTCATAAGCTTGATGTCTTTTGAAAGAACCAGCGTCATCGTGTTTTCATCAAACTTGATCTGCTTTTTTGCAGGGCCTTCAATTGCGGTATAACCGGCAATTGTCCGCGTCCTCGTCTCCGAGTCGGGTACGAAATCTCTCAGGTCAACGCCGAGCTTACCGTTGAACTGCACATCCGTCAGAATTCCGTCCGTTCCGTCCGTGGTGAAGGCGATTGTTGTGACATCATCCTCTGTAGAGACAGACAGCGCCTTCATTGCCACGGGAAGCTCACCGTAGTATGCAATGAAAAGGTCGTTTTCTTTAATGGTGATCGGGCAGTCCTTAATGGTCAGGTTTCCGGCTGCATCTGTCCCAATTGCAGTTCCTACCGGAATTTCCTTGACGCCTTCGGAAATTGTCGCGCTGTTTTCTTCAAAGCCGACTTCATCCTGCGCGGCAAGAACTGCCGCCGCATCTGCCTGCATGACCTGCATTTCGTCTGCAGTAAGCGGCTGCTGCGGATTGAGCTTGCCGTCCTCGAGCGCAAGCCAGCCACGGTTTACCGCGATCTGAAGCGCCTCCGGATTCTGCGTCTGGGTGGCTTCCTCGAAGGTATATTCTGCATTTTCGCCCAGCTGGAAGCCGAGACAGTAGTTTAAAGTACGGGCAGCGAACTCGCGGGTAACGGCTTCCTGCGGAGCAAACGCACTGCCTGCGGGCAGTTCAATGACACCGAATTCGACAGCTACGAGGATGTCGCGATAATACGCCTCGGTGCCGATCAGGTCGCTGAAATAGTTATCCGGAAGGTTATTATCTTCCACTACCATGGAAAATGTGTTGACCAGCATCTGAATCCACTCTGCCCGCGTTACGCTCTTGCTCCCCTCGTCAGGCTCTGTTGTCGGTTCAGTAGGTGCGGGTTCTTCGGTTGGTTCTGTTGCGGTACTGCTGCTGTCCGCTTCGGTGTACGCCGCAGCTTCGGCCGTGCTTTTGGCTTCCACGCTTGAAGGTGCGGCCGATGTGTCTGCGCTGGACGCTATCGCACCTTCCGAGTCAGTCGTGCCGTAGACAAGGCCGACAGGAAAAATCGACAGAACCAGACACAGAACCAGAATCGCGCTGATAACTCTCTTTTTCATACATTTTTCTCCTCAGTTTTTTGTTTGCAGAATATGATTCAACAACGGTATTTTGTGCTGATTCTCATGGAAATGTGACCGGCACTATGTTGGATTTGCTCAATGCTTATGCACTGACAGAAAACACTCTTTGTTCATTATATCTTACCGTGATGCAATTTTCAAGAATAATCCAACACGAATTGCGTTGCAAAAGCCGACTTGTGGAAAAATCGGCGTTTTTTGTGTGGGAGCGTTCCCTGAAAAACGGTTGACGTGCGCTGGATGAAAAGACCCGCAAACCTTCTGTAGCAAAGGTTTGCGGGTCTTTTTTGGCGTTAGTTTTGCTGGACACTGGCCAGGACGCTGGGGAGGGAGTTTTCGAGTACGAGGGCGAAGTAGTCGGCGGCTTTTTGGGGGTCG
>CAKUNB010000242.1 GCA_934668285.1 uncultured Oscillospiraceae bacterium
CTTTTCCTCATGTGACCAACCCCCTAAGCTGTGTATCGCTGTGCAAGTATATGCGGCAGGGGGCGGGCAATATGCACACTTGCGCGGGGCTGCCTGAACTGTTATAATGAAAGCATCAAGCCATTCGGGAGGGATTGCCTTGAAACGAATTCTTGCATGTTTGCTGGCGGCGGCGCTGCTGCTGGCACTGATTCCGACCGTCGGAGCGGCGGAGCGGAAATACGTCTATGTGGACGGCACGCGCAGCAGCTCCGGCGACGGCAGCAGCGCGGCAAGCGCCGTCGTCAGCCTGAAAGAGGCCTATGCCCTGCTCCCCCGCAGCGCGGGCGGCACCATCGTCGTCTGCGGCCGGACGGAGACGGGCAGCTGGTCGGAGCTGCTGGAAACGGAGCCGTTCTCCGCGCCGGTCACGCTGACCTCCCGCCGTGGCGCGGAGGACTACACCGATAAGGCCGCGCTGGTCTTCACCGGCCGCTATTTCTATTTCGGCGGCGCAACGGTGTTGGCCGATCTGCTGCTGCAAACCTCGACCAATACCTATCTCTATTCCGGCACAGACCTGACGGTCAAAAGCAGCGTCCGCACCAGCATGACAAACACAGACGCAAAGCTCTCGATCTACTGCGGTCAGAAGACCGCCCGCTGCGAATCGGTGAAGCTGGATGTCGCGGGCGGCACCTTTACGCAGGTGCTTTTGAGCTGCACCAAGGGAACCGGCACGACCGAGGCGCGTCTCTCCGGCAATACCATCATCAACAGCAGCGTCACCCTCGGCGCGTCGGGCACGGCGGATTTCATCCGCCTGACGCTGGACGGCGCCACTGTGGACAAGCTCTACGTCACCCCCAGAAGCGGCGGCACGACGAAGGCCGCCGAGGTCAACCTGCGCAGGGGCGAGTTTCAGGAATTCGCGGACTATCCCAAGCTGACCAAAACGACGCGGCTCGGCAACCTGACCGTCAACCTCGGCCACGCCTTCATCTGCGACAACCTCGGCGCGTGGCAGGACACGCAGCTGGAGCTGACCGGCACGCGGACGCTCAACTGGCTGCGCTATCCCGGCGGTTCGCTGAAGGGACTGGGCCGCTACGATCGCGTGAATCTGCTCGGCGGCGACGCCGTGCCGGACGCGCTGGCGGGCAGCTATCTGCGCCTGTGCGGCTATCAGGGGCAGTGCAGCGCCGATGCGACCGCCTTCCCCGCGCTTTACGTCGACGGCGGCACGGACGCGACGCTGCTCAGCCGCCTGCCGGAGGAAACCGCGCTCACCGTCGCGGCGGACAGCCGGTTGCAGCTTGCCGCGCCATGGAACGAGGCGGCGCGGGAGAATGCGCCGCTGGTGCAGCCGGAGGTCACGAGCCTGCAGCCGGTGCTTCGCGTCGACTTTGAGCAGGACGCCGCCGACCGCAGCGGCTCGGGCAACGACGGCGCCATCCACGGCGCACCCGAAACCGCCGTCAGCTACGACGGCAGCACGGCGCTGCACCTGCAAAACGACTTCGGCGGCGCGGCGAAGCAATACGTCTCCTTCGGCGCGCTGAACGGCATCGATCTGCGCCGCGACAATTATACCTTCACCCTCTGGTACAAAACCGAAAACGGCGGCTTTGCGAAGGTTTCCGGCGGCGGCGAGGGTAAGTCCGCCTCCCGCCCCGTCAGCTTCACCGGCCTGCGCAGCGGCGGCACGGTGCTGTCCAATCGCGACATGACCGATCTCAAGGCAAGCGGCTTTACCACGATTCAGGCCGCACAGCGGATGTATTTTGCCGCGGGCGTGACGGATGCCTCCGGCAAGCGCTACGACAAGGGCGGCCTCTGGCAGCCGCAGGACGGGCGCTGGCACCAGCTCGCCCTTGTCTGCGACCGCAGCGGCTTTTTCAAAACCTATGTGGACGGCGAGCTGCTGGCGTGGGTCGACATTTCCGGCTGCTCCGGCGACGCGCTCGGCAGCAGCGCCTTCAGCCTCGGTGCGGATGTGCTGGGGCAGTAC
>CAKUNB010000243.1 GCA_934668285.1 uncultured Oscillospiraceae bacterium
GCCATGCTGGACGCGCCGGTCGACGAGCTGAAGCGCTTCGGCATCTGCGAGCGCAAGCTCGGCAGCATTCCCGTTTACATCCACCGCTCCGGCTTTACCGGTGAAAACGGCTATGAAATTTATTCTGCCTTCGATAAGAGCGCGGAGGTTCACGACGCGGCGCTGAAAGCTGTCGAATCCGTTGGCGGCCGCGAGCTTCAGACGCTGGAGGTTTACGTCCGCTCCGTCCCGATGGAAAAGGGCTTCCCGCTGAAGCAGGACTTCAAGCATTTAAGCCCGTATGAGTGTGGCCTCGGCTGGGCCGTCGCCGCCGACAAGGATTTTATCGGCAAGGAGGCCGCGCTGGCGCGGAAGGAGCACCCGAAGTACCGCATGGTTGGTTTGGAATTCTCCCGTGAATCGACGGAGGATATCTCCATCTGGGAGCGCGTGTACTGGTACGGCGTGGAGGTTGGCCGCTGCGCGCAGACGATTTACGGCTACACGGTTGACAAGAACATCGGCTTTGCGACGCTTCGCGCGGATGTACCCGACGGCGCAGAGCTGACCGTCGGCTGCAACGATTCGCCCGCAGTCGTCGTGAAGAAGGTTTTCTGCTGAGGAGGGCATCATGGGAAGATTAGAAGGTAAAGTCTGCATCGTGACCGGCGCGTCTGCCGGTATTGGCCGCGCTACGGCTGAGCTGTTCTGCCGCGAGGGTGCGAAGGTCGTGGCGGTCGCCCGCCGCGAAGAGCGCCTGAAGGAGCTGGCGGAGGAATGCAAGGATGCCCCCGGCGAAATGGTCTGGTATGCGGGTGACGTCGGCGACCCTGCAACAGCCGTCGGCATGGTCAAAAAGGCAGTCGAGGCATTCGGCAGGCTGGATGTCGCCGTCAACGATGCCGGTATCATGGATGACAATACCGCTATTGCGGACATGTCGGACGAAATGCTGCATGAGACGTTTCGCATCAACACATTCGGGCTCATGTACGGAATGCGCGAGGAGTGCAAGCAGTATCTCGCACAGGGCGACGGCGGCGTGATCGTCAACATCTGCTCCGTCGGCGCGACGCATCAGACCTCCGGCGCAGCCTATTGCGCAAGCAAGGGTGCGGTGCTGGCGGCGACGAAGAACACGGCGTTCATGTACATGGAGGAGGGCATCCGCTGCAACGCGGTGTCTCCCGGCGGCGTCGTGACCGACATTCCGCTGGTCATGCCCCCCTCTGATGAGTTTGGCTTCAGCCGGACGAGCAAGCTGCTGGACTTCTCCGGCGAGCTTGCCATGCCGGAGGATTTGGCCGATGCGATCCTGTTCCTCGCCAGCGACCAGTCCCGCTACGTCAACGGCGAAGAGTTGAAATGCGACGGCGGCTGGACGTGCTTCTGAATATCGGAATCCTAAAAAAGGGACGGCCCGCCGATTTGGCGGGCCGTCCTTTGGATGTGCCAAAAAGTTTCCCCTCTTGTCATTGCGAGGAGGGCACAGCCCGACGCGGCAATCTCGTACAGGCAGCATCGATACGACGAAGAAGCTGTGACGGGAATGCTGACCCATGCAGACACCTCCGATTTTGGTGCAAACCATATTGCAACTTGCGCCTGCGGGCGCGTAGACCTCTCAGTCATGGCCTGCGGCCATGCCAGCTCTCCCAGAGGGAGAGCCAAGGCGCTGCGGTGCAGGGAAAGGAAGGGGATACGGATTGCCACGGCCGCAAGCGGCCTCGCAATGACAAATGGGTGGGCTTACAGAGAGGATTGTTTTCTGACAAGCTAAAAGGACGGCCTGCCAACTTGGCGGGCCGTCCTTTTTTGGCTTGTTATTCGACTGCCTGAAGCTCCTTGTCAAGCTCCTCCAGATGGGGCTTGAGGTAGGCCGACTGCGGGAAGCTGGCGAGCTTGCGCAGCGTC
>CAKUNB010000244.1 GCA_934668285.1 uncultured Oscillospiraceae bacterium
AAGCTCGACGAGCAGAACAGAGTTGCGCTGGTCGAGGTTGAAACGAATGACATCATTGTTTACCTCAGCGGCAGCGGCAACGACGAAAATGACGGCCTGACCGCCAAAACGCCGGTCAAGACCTTTGAAAAGGCCAAAGCCCTTCTGAAGGCAAAGGTCGATGCGGCAGAGAACATCCCCGATGATGCCAATTTCGTGATTTCGCTGGTTTACAAGCTCCAGATCGCGGAGGACTGCACGCTGAGCTTCGCCGACTTCGGCGACAAGGCTTCCCGCTGTGTCGTCCGCCGTGACGCGACGAACGCCAGCAGTAATATGTTCGAGATCAAGAACAATGCGAATGTGACGATCGAGAGCTTCCGCGTGGACGGCAATGACAAGTATCTGAAGAACGGCGTGTTATCAACCTTCGTTATCACCGGCGGTGCAAAGGTTACGGTCAATGATGGCGTTGAGGTGTGCAATACGATCTACTCCTCCTCCAGAGACGGCGTTTTCAAGCTGGAAAACGGAAAGGAAGAAACGCTGCTGACCATCAACGGCGGCTGGTATCATGACCTGACCGGAAAAAACGGCTTGTTCGTTTACGGCATGGGCTCCTCGATGAGCACCTATGTTACCGGCAAGTGCGTCGTCAATGACTGCCTCGTCGAAAATGTCACCGGTACGTATGCTCTGATGTTTGCTGAGGCGTATACCACCATCGAGATCGGCGGCGGTACCTACCGCAACCTGAACATGAGCGACGGTGTCGGTACACTGGCTGGGGTGAAGGGCAATCACAAGGCGAATTTCGTGCTGAAGCCCTTCTCCGACGAAGCTGCGGCAGCGCTCGATGCAGATGTTTACCTCTGGAATTCCGATATCCACAATGACGATTATGATTCCTACGAATACCAGACGGACGACGGCTACCTGACCGTCAGCGGCCCGCTGAATTACGACGTTACGGTCGATGCCGTCTATATGACGTGGGGCACGGTCATCGCGGTTGGCACGGAGGACTACCAGCTGACCGAGGCCGATCTGGCTCACTTCAAAACCAGCACCGGCGACAAGCTGGTCCTGAAGGAAAAGACCAACACCATCGAAATCGCAAAGGTTCGCTGATCCCAAGCAAAATACCCGATGCCGGCTTTCGGCATCGGGTATTTGTATATCATGGCGAAAATGCTCGATTTTGTCATTGCGATGTCGCAGCTGTTGGCGGCCCTGCCGCCTTACAAATGCGGGCACTCCGCTCGCCGGTCGGCCCCGAAAGGGCCGTGGCAATCTCGCAGGATTGCTTTGATTTTCCGGTAGATTTCGGCGAATTCGGAACTGCCTGCACGAGATTGCCACGTCGCCTCGCTCCTCGCAATGACAAACGGGGAATATCTGCTATATTTCAGGAATGGCGAGGAGGGCGGCTTGCAGCGGTGGGCGTTTTTCGTCAGACATTGGGGTCAGCGGGAGGCGAAGCTCGTCGCGGCAGAGCCCTTCGGCGGCGAGGGCAGCTTTGGCGGGGATCGGGTTGACCTCGGAAAAGAGCGCGTCGATAAGCGGGAGCGCATTGATTTGCAGCGCGGCGGCCTCGACAAAGCGTCCGGCAAGCGCGTAATCGCAGATGCGCTTGACCAATTGCGGGCGGACGTTGGAAAGCACGCTGATGATCCCGCACGCGCCGAGGGCCATGGCTGGGACGATCTGGTCGTCGTTGCCGCACCAGATGGGCAGCTCGTCACCGCAGAGGCGGCGAATTCTTGCGAGTTTTGTCAAATCGCCGCCTGCCTCCTTCAACCCGGCGATACGCTCATGCTGCGCAAGGCGCCGGCAGGTTTCCGGCT
>CAKUNB010000245.1 GCA_934668285.1 uncultured Oscillospiraceae bacterium
GACGACTATACCGCAGCCGTGCAGGCTGTGACCGCCTTTACCGACGTTGACCTCGAGGCCGAGGATTTCAACGCGGACGCTGCGCTGGCTGAACTCAAGGCATTCCAGACAGATGCCGAAACGGCGACCTGCGAGGTCGAGGATGAGGAAACGCTGGCAACCAGCGAACTCACCGTTTACTACTCCGCCATCCCTGAAGGTGCAGACGAAGAAAGCACCTGCGCAATGACCTATCTCGACGCTGTTACCTACTTCACCGAAAACGGCTTTGACGAGCCGGATCCCGCCGACTATGGCGTTTGGGTTCCCGGCATCCCCGTCCTCGTCGGCGACGGCCTCGAAGCGGCTAACGCTCCCGAATGGCTCAGCGGACTGATCAACGACGGTATTGTCGCCGGTGTCGGCGCGGTGCTCGGCTTCGTGCCGCAGATGCTCGTGCTGTTCCTCCTGTTGGCTTTCCTCGAAGCCTGCGGCTACATGGCCCGTATCGCCTTCGTCCTGGACCGTGTCTTCCGCAAGTTCGGCCTTTCCGGCAAGTCCTTCATCCCGATGCTCATCGGCACCGGCTGCGGCATTCCGGGTATCATGGCTTCCAGAACGATCGAAAACGAGCGTGACCGCCGCATGACGATCATGACCACCACCTTCATCCCCTGCGGCGCAAAGGTGCCGTTCATCGCCATGATCGCAGGCGCAATCTTTGGCGGCTCCGCATGGGTCGCGACCTCTGCTTACTTCATCGGCATGGCCGCTATCATCGTTTCCGGTATCATCCTGAAGAAAACCAAGATGTTCTCCGGCGACCCGGCTCCGTTCGTTATGGAGCTGCCTGCCTACCACCTGCCCACCGTCGGCAATGTCCTGCGGTCCATGTGGGAACGCGGCTGGTCTTTCATCAAGAAGGCCGGTACGATCATCCTGCTGTCCACCATCGTGGTTTGGTTTACCTCCTACTTCGGCGTTGTGGACGGCGGTCTGCGGATGCTGAGCGAGGATGAGCTCGATCTGTCCCTGCTGGCTCAGGCCGGTAAGGCGATTGCCTGGATCTTCAAGCCCCTCGGCTTCGGCGAATGGGAAGCGACCGTTGCTTCCATCACCGGCCTCGTCGCGAAGGAAAACATCGTCGGCACCATGGGCATCCTCTACGGTGCTGCCGGCAATGTCTATGACACCCTCGCAACCGTGTTCAACGGTGTCACCGGCTACTCCTTCCTGATCTTCAACCTGCTGTGCGCTCCGTGCTTCGCAGCCATCGGCGCCATCAAGCGCGAGATGAACAGCGCGAAGTGGACCTGGTTCGCCATTGCCTATCAGTGCGGCTTTGCCTACTGCATCGCACTTATGATCAACCAGTTCGGTCAGATTTTCGAAGGCAAGGCTCAGTGGCTCGGCGTTGTTGTTGCCGCCGCGCTGCTCATCGGTATGGTCTACATGCTTGTGCGTCCCTATAAGGAAGCTACGAAGCTGACCACCAAGGTTCGCGTAAAGTAAGTTTTCTGACAGTAACGATTCTGGAAAGGAGTCTTTCAGATGCTGCAATGGCTTGCAAATTATTGGGTCACACTTACCATTGCTCTGGTTCTGGCTGCGGTCGTAACGCTGATCGTCGTCAAGCTGGTCAAGGATCGCAAACGCGGTAAAACCTCCTGCGGCTGCAACTGCGCCCATTGTGCAATGGCGGGCTCCTGCCACTCCAACAAGAAACCCTGATGCAAACCGGCGCCGGAGGAAATTGTCTCCTCCGGCGCCGCGATGCTTTTATGAAAGGAGATGCGCACTGTGGTTCAGGTGACATTGAAGATCAGCGGCATGGCCTGCTC
>CAKUNB010000246.1 GCA_934668285.1 uncultured Oscillospiraceae bacterium
GGAGAGGGACTTGAACCCCCGACCTCCGGGTTATGAGCCCGACGAGCTACCAACTGCTCTATCCCGCGATATGGGCTGCGTTCGGGAGCGGCGGCGCGGATTTTTTAGCGCACTTGCTGCACGCTTCCTGAATGCTCATATAGAATAGCACAACACGGGGCGGTTGTCAAGGAAAATATTTCGACTTTTTATGATTTTTTGTGCGGAATGGGGGAATTTGTGATTTCACGCCGCTTTTGCTTTTGTTCTTGCTTGTGCAGGCGGTTGCGGCGGTGCTTGAATTTTTTATGCAGATAGGGAATCAGCGGCGAAGCGAGGAGGGGCAGGGCTGTCGCGTAAAGAATTGCCGCGACGATCAGGATCGTTTGTGCGCGGTGGGAAAAGTGCGCCATTGTGAGTTCGGGGGTGAGCAGGACGGCTGCTCCGTCGGCAGCGCTGACGAGAGCGTGCGTATTGCCGACCAGCGTGGGACGCGTAACGTAGGTAAAGTCGATGGGACGGCCGGTCACGAACTGCTGCTCCAGCGCCTGATTTCTGGCGTTCGCGTCGCTGAAGGAAAACATGGCATCGGCTGTATCCTCATAAATTGCGACAGCCGCGCCGCCTTCTAAATGAAAAGTATAAATATAAAATGGCGAATACCGGCGCGGCTCGTTCGTCTGGGCAAGGGAAACGGCGGTACATTTCGCGGAAACGGTCGCCGTATCGCCCTGCCGGTAGGCAAACTGGATGCCAACATCGCGCCACGCCATCAGAAGCAGCAGGCCGAAGGCGCACAGCGCGAGCGCGGCCTTGGCCGTGAGGCGCAGGGGGCGGCGGCGTTTTTTCTTCATGGTGGGCGCTGCCTTTCTCGGCGCGGAGGCCGGTTTTGTTCAGTATATCGCACTTTTCCGGCCGCCGCAATGGCTGGGGCAGGAGTCCTGTGCAAAAAAATCCTTGACAAGCCGCCTGCTGGACAGTACAATAAACGGTGGATTAGTATGGTCGTGGCACACTAGGGGTGGTGCGCGACGGCGTTGCTTTATCTTTGCGGAGTTTTCCGCGTGAACCCATTACAATAGAATAGGAGGTGTATTCTAAGGTTTTATGATTGCATGGTATATTACTGCTGCTATTGCAGTTATTGTAGCTGTTATCTTCTTCTTTGCCGGTGCAGCATACCGCAAGAAGGTCGCTGAGCGCGAAATCAACAGCGCTGAGGCCGAGGCCACCCGCATCATCAACGAGGCGATCAAGGGCGGCGAGAACAAGAAGCGCGAAATGCTCGTCGAGGCAAAGGAAGAGATCCATAAAAACCGTACCGAATACGAGAGAGAAATCAAGGAGCGCCGCGCCGATCTTCAGAAGCAGGAACGCCGCCTTCAGCAGAAGGAGGAGTCGCTTGACAAGAAGATGGACGCCTTTGAGCGCAAGGAGGACGACCTGCGCAAGCGTCAGGCCGCCGTCCAGTCCACGCAGGAGGAGGTCAACCTCATCAAAAAGAGCCAGCTGGAAATGCTGGAAAAGATCTCCGGCCTGACGCAGGAGGAGGCGCGCAGCCAGCTCCTGCAGAGTCTGGAAAGCGAATGCCGCCACGATGCGGCGCTGAAGATCAAGGAGATCGAGGCGCAGACCAAGGACAATGCCGATCAGCTTGCCCGCGAGATCATCTCGATTGCGATCCAGCGCTGCGCTGCCGACCACACCGCCGAGGCGACGGTCTCCGTCGTGCCGCTGCCGAACGACGAGATGAAGGGCCGCATCATCGGCCGCGAGGGC
>CAKUNB010000247.1 GCA_934668285.1 uncultured Oscillospiraceae bacterium
ACGGCTATGAACAGCGACTGCGTTGTGCGGTATGACTCACGCTGCATGCTCGGCGCGGAGGTTGAAGGCTCGCGCGCCCTGACCTCCGGCGCGGTCGTGCGGAATGATTACCGGCAGGCCTTTGACACGCCGTCCTATGCCATGGCTGTGCTTGCCGTGACGTGCGAAAAGGTGACGACACGCGAAGTCCAGCCGACCCCGCCTTCCGGAGTCGTCATCGTGGACGGCGAGGAAACGGAGCCGCCGGACTACGAGGAATACAACGTGACGGTAACAGTGAACAAGGTGGTTTCCATGGCTGAGGGCCACGAGCCGCCGCAGCGCGGCGACGAGATATCCCTCGATATGGGCGCTCATCTGGAGGACGGAACCATCCCGTTTGAGCCGGGCAAGACGTATCTGGTGTTCGGCTATTTTGGTGACCGTATGATTTCCGTCCACTTCTACGAGGACACTGACCCTGATACGGGAGAGTTTGTATGGAAAGCCGTGGAGGAGCCGTCCGTATACTATCCGTACACGATGCTCATTGGAACCATGTGGACGGAATATGTTACAAAGGAGCATCCCGAAACGGAAGATACTCCGAACGGCGAGCTTCCGAAATGGGATTGGCTTTATCGCCGCCAGCTCGGGCAGCGGGAGGATGGAACAAATTATTACTATCCCATGGAGGACGCATGGACGCAGTTTGCGCAATACAGCGGCAGCATGGAGGACTTTCTTACGAGCGAGGACGGGCGCGTCTGGCGGGAGGAGCTGATTCCTCTGTGCGAGATGAACCAGCGCTCCGCGTCGCTGATGCTGACCGACGACCTTCAGAGCATTTATTCATTCAATAACGGCTTTGCAGAGCTGGTGGAAGGACGGGAATTTTCTGCGGAGGAATACGTCAACGGCGGGGATGTGTGCCTTGTCAGTGTAGAGTATGCGACGTATAACGGGCTTCAGCTTGGCGACAGGATTCATGCGGATCTGCATGACACGCTCGTTCTTCCGGTGGAGCTTGGAGAGAACGGCGTGCTCGGCGGGGAAACCGCGTGGAGCTACACGCTGCGGCACGGTGTGCTGACGCCGGAAAACCGCATTGGCGTAGAAAAGGACTACGAAATCGTCGGCATCTATTCCGCTCCGGCCTTTCAGGGCGGGCTGCAGCTGTACACGGCGGACACGATCTATGTGCCCAAGCGCTCGGTGCCCAACGCGGAAAAATATGAGGACCGAGACTGCCGCCTTTTGCAGTCGTTCGTCCTGCGCAACGGTTCGGAAGAGGAATTTTACGAAGAGATGCGCCACGGTAGGTGCGGAGATGAGAATTATCGATGGTGGTTTAACGATCCGGATGATATCGACTTTTCCGAGGAGTTCATGACATTCAATCAGCAGTATGACAGGGCCGCGGGGAATATTGCTGTGATGCAGAGCAATGCGCGGCGGCTTTTGATTCTGTCGATGCTGGGATTCTTGGTCGTACTGGCGGCGGTGCGGTATTTTGAAGCGCGGCGGCAGCGGGGCGTTGTGCTGACAATGAAAAAGCTCGGTATTGCCAAGCGGCGCATCACCGCCGAGCTGATCGGCGCGGGACTGCTGCTTGATTTGGCGGCCACGGCGCTTGGCGTGGTGCTGGCGTGGCTCCTGTTCGTCGAGATCACCCGCCGCGCCAACGTCGGAACGCTGCAATTGCCCGTAACGACGCTTGTTCTCTCAGCCGCAGTCGCGTTCCTGCTGCTGGCTGTTACAACGGCTGT
>CAKUNB010000248.1 GCA_934668285.1 uncultured Oscillospiraceae bacterium
GTTCATATCCGAGCCGGTAACGGTCATGCCCATCCCGCGCAGCACCAGCCCCAGCGGGCGCATGGAAACGCCGCCGATGCCGATCAGGTGAATGTGCTTTCCGGGGACAAGATAGCTATCTAAGCAGTTTCGCGCCATGAGAAATCCTCTCCTTGCAAAACAAAAAAATCAACTTGCAGGGCACAGCGCCCTTCCGGTTATTATATAGCATTCTCCGTGGATTTACAAGCGAAAAACGCAGGCGGCAGGAAATTCTCCGGCAGCGTGAAGGTCATCACACGGCCGTCCGGATGGCGGAAGCTGAGGCGATAGGCCCAGAGCGCCAGCGCTCCGCCGGTTTTCGCGCCGTATTTCCGGTCGCCGCAGAGCGGGCAGCCGCGCGAGGCAAACTGCACGCGAATCTGATGCGTCCGCCCCGTGTGCAGCCGGATGAGCACAAGGCCGCCGTCCAGCACACGGTAAGAAAGCCGCGCGGGCCGCACGCCGCCGCGCTTCCGTGCGACGACATAAGTCTTGTTTTTGATCCGGTCGTGGTACAGAAGGTCCTCCATCTCGCCCTCCGGCGGCGTAGGCAGCGTCTCCGGCTGCGCCAGATACTCCTTGCAAAAGCCGTCCGGCAGCGCCGCCGAGAGTGCCGCTGCCGCCTCCGGCGTTTTGGCGAAGACCATCACGCCCACCGTCTCCCGATCCAGCCGGTGCACCGGATAGACCGTCCGCGGGGCCAGCAGCGCCGCCATGGAGCGCTTACCCGACGCATCCGCCGCCGCGAGCACACCGCGCGGCTTGACGCACACAAGCAGCGCCGCATCCTCATATAAAATTTCAGCCACGTCCGCAGACAGCCATTCGTCCATAAAGCCTCCCCTCCCGCCCCGAAACCGGAGCCGTTCTCTCTTCCATCATAACCGACCGCCCGCAAAAATGCAAGCACCGCAGCCGTTTTCTGATATTTTTCCCATTGGAAGTGCGGAAAAATGTCAAAAATTGAAAATTTGTTGAATTTGCGCATGTCAATTCTTGCAAAAATATGGTATAATTAAAAAAAGGGAGGCGTGCAGCTATGTTTGAGATTGGGGAACAGGTGATTTACGGAACGGAGGGCGTCTGCCGCATTGCGCGGATCGAGCGCCTGCGCGTCGGCGGAAAGCTGGGGCGGTACTATGTCCTGTGCCCCGTCTCCCGCGAGGGCGCCACGGTCTACGTCCCGATGGACAACGAAATCCTGACGGCGCGCATGAAGCGCATCCTCTCGCCGGAGGAGCTGGAGGCGCTGTTCGACGGTGCGCAGGAGGACGACCCCCTGTGGCTCGACGACGCAAACGAGCGCAAAGCGCTGTATTCCCAAGTTCTGCTCAGCGGCGACCGGCGGAAGCTGCTGCAGCTGGTGCGGACGCTGTACCTGCGCCGCACGTCCCTGCTGGCCAAGGGAAAGCACCTCCGCTCCGGCGACGATCAGGCCCTGCGCGACGCCGAGCGCGTTCTCGGCGGTGAGCTTTCCCTCGCGCTTGACATCCCGCAGCACGAGGCCGCGCACTATCTGCGCAACCAGCTTGAGGGCTGAACCGTCACAAATAACGGCGGCGCTATGCAGCGCCGCCGCTGATTTTTTATACTAGGGAACCTCTGAATAAATCGGCTGCGGCGCTCAGCGGGTCTTTTGCCCCAACTGATTGGTTTGAAAATCTTGAAATACACAAAGTATTCCTGCAATTTCCAAACCTCAATTTGGAACAAAATCCCTCGCTG
>CAKUNB010000249.1 GCA_934668285.1 uncultured Oscillospiraceae bacterium
ATTACAACGCTCGTCTTTATGAGAAAATGAAAGCCGAGCAGGACAAATACCGGGACTGGCTACTGCATCAGGAGCCGCCCGAAATCCTCAACCATACCTACGAATACACGATGCGGGAGGACATCGTAATGTGTATAGAGGAGCTGGAGCTTGAGCCGGAAAAGGCAAGGGCTTTGCTTCGTTCCCCTTGTCCTCTGAGTGATGTGTATGCCCCTTGCGGGTACATCGGCCCGCGTGTAGGCACTATCGTTTCTGCGTCCGGAATTCGCGGCGCGATGTGGGCATCGCGCCCTACGCAAGGAGCGACCTAAGGAGAAAAAACATCCCCCGAAGGATAACCACCTTCGGGGGATTGCTTTTATCCTGTAAGCGCCTCAGTGCCGGCCAAGAAGCTTCTGCACCGTCTGCGCAATGCCGCCGGTGTCCAGCCCGTAGTGTGCCAGCAGCTTCCGGTAGTCGCCGCAGGTGACGGCGTACTGATTCGGAACGCCGATGCGGTGCACGGCAATGCCGGTGCAGGCCGACAGCGCCTCTGTCACGGCGGTGCCGAGGCCGCCGCTGACATAGTGCTCCTCAACGGTTACGACAACGCCCGTTTTCTGCGCCGAGACCGTCAGCGCATCAAGATCGAGCGGCATAACGGTCGGCATGCCGAGCAGCTCGGCATGAATGCCCTGTGCCTTCAGCAACTCCACGGCGCCCATCGCGTCCAGCGTTGCCGAGCCGGTCGAAACCAGCGTTACGTCGCTGCCCTCCGCGATCAATCTGGCCTTGCCGATCTCAAACGCGCCCTCCTCAAACAGCATCGGGATTTTCGGATTACCGATCCGCATGTAGACCGGCCCCTTCCATTGCAGCATCGCCTTCACGGCCTGCCGAATTTCGCCCGGGTCCTGCGGCGCAAGCACCGTCATTCCGGGGATGGCCCGCATCAGCGCAAAATCGTCCAGACTCTGGTGCGTCGCGCCGAGGTCGGAGTAGGTCAGCCCGCAGTTTCTGCCGACGAGCTTCACATTCTGCCGCATATAGCCGACGTCGTTGCGGATCATCTCATACGGCCGCGCCGTAACAAAGGGTGCAATCGCGCAGAAGATCGGAATTTTCCCCGCCGTTGCCATACCGGCGGCCATGCCGACGACGCCCTGCTCCATAATGCCGCACTCAAAGTAGCGCTCGGGGTACTGCTCCATAAACGCGGCGAAGCCAGAGCTTTTTCCGCTGTCAGCGGAGAAAACGACGATGTCCGGACAGTGCGCGGCCTCCGCAGTCACGGCCGCACCGAAGGTTTTTCTGGGATCAAAAAGCTCGCCTGTCATTGCTCAGCCTCCTTCAATTCCTGCGCAAGCTGCGCCGCCTGTGCGTCGAGATAGTCATTCGCTTCCTTCAGCTGTTCCGCCGTGGCGTTCCAGAAGTGGAAGGCCGCCTGATCCTCGCCAAAGGGGAGCCCCTTTGCCTTGACTGTCCGGCACAGGATAAAGTTCGGCTTTCCGGCGGCGAAGGGCAGGGCATCGAGCGTGTTGAGAATCTGCCCCATGTCGTTGCCGTCGATGCAGCGCACCGCCCAGCCGAAGGCCGCAAACTTGTCCGCAATCGGCCGCATATCCATCACGTCGTCCACGCGGCCGCTGATCTGCAGGCCGTTGTTGTCGAGGAAGACCACGAGGTTGTCCAGTCCAAACTTCGCGGCAGCGGCTGCCGCCTCCCAGTTCGAGCCTTCCGGCAGTTCACCGTCGCCCATGAC
>CAKUNB010000250.1 GCA_934668285.1 uncultured Oscillospiraceae bacterium
TTAGAAAGCTCTGAAGGGGGCGGATTTGCGTGGAGGAGCGGCTGCGCGGCAAGCGCCTGTTTCTGCTGGATATGGACGGCACGATCTATCTGGACGATACGCTGTTCGACGGCACAATCGATTTTTTGCAGCATGTCCGCCGCATCGGGGGACGGTACCTGTTTCTGACGAACAATTCCTCGCGCAGCGTGACGGCGTACATCGAAAAGCTGCGGCGCATGGGGATCGACGCGGCGGGGGAGGATTTTCTGACCTCGATCGACGCGCTGATTGAGTATCTGCGCGCGGCGGGCTATCAGGACAGGCTCCTGTACGCCTTCGGCACGGCCTCGTTCCGGCAGCAGCTTGCGCAGGCGGGCTTCCGCCTGTCCGACCGACCGGAGGACGCAGTTGACGCGCTGATCTGCGGCTTTGACACAGAGCTGACGTTTCAAAAGCTGGAGGATGCCTGCATCCTGCTCAATCGCGGCGTGGATTTTATCGCGGCCAATCCCGATTGGGTCTGCCCGACGTGGTACGGCTATGTGCCGGACTGCGGGAGCGTGTGCGAAATGCTCTTCCGCGCGACGGGGCGGCGGCCCCGCTTTATTGGCAAGCCCGAGCCGGAGATGGCACTGCTTGCCATGCGGCGCTGCGGCTTTGCGCCGGAGCAGACGCTCATGATCGGTGACCGGCTGTATACGGACATCGCCTGCGGCGTTCACGCCGGAATCGACACGGCGCTGGTGCTCTCCGGCGAGAGCACGCTGGCCGACATCCCGAATTCGCCGGAAAAGCCTACCTTTGTTTTTAATAATGTGAGAGATATTTTAAATCACCTGATAGGGGAGAGAGAAAACAGTGAAGCTTAACTACAAACGAACGATTTTTGTCGGCTTTGCCTTTTTCCTGATCTGCGCCTTCTGGCAGGCCTATGACAACACCATCCCGCTGATCCTGACGAACAAGTTCGGCCTGCCGCAGACGGCCTCGGGCGTGATTATGGCGCTGGACAATATTCTGGCGCTGTTCATGCTGCCGCTGTTCGGCATGATCTCCGACCGCTGCCGGTCGCGCCTCGGCAGGCGCACGCCGTTCATTCTGGTCGGAACGATTGCGGCAGCGATTCTGCTCGTCGGCCTGTCGTTTGTGGATAACTGTCAGCTCCGCGCCGTGCAGGCGGTTTCCGTTCCGGACGACCCGCAGGCGCTGAGCACGATTTACGAAACCCAGTCCGACAAGGAGCTGATGACGCCAGAGGGCGAGCGCTTTGTGCTCTCCGAGCGCTTTACGCAGGACGAATTCTGCGCCATCCGCTCGGAAAGCGACGGCGACGCATACACGCAGTTTGTCGTTCCCGTGCGGCAGGCCTACGCCCGCGAGGTCACGCGCTCGTCGCCGGGCGCACTGATCGTGTTCATTGTCGTGCTGCTGCTCCTGCTGATTTCGATGGCGATCTTCCGCACACCGGCGGTCGCGCTGATGCCGGACGTGACGATCAAGCCGCTGCGATCGAAGGCGAATGCGGTAATTAACCTGATGGGTTCTGCGGGCGGCATTCTGATCCTCGTCCTCGGCATGGTCTTTGCGACGAGCGCGACGAAGAACGCCATGATGAGCTACACGACGTATTTTGCCGTCATTGCGGGCGTGATGCTGCTGGCGCTGGTGATTTTTCTCTGGCAGGTCCGCGAGCCGAAGCTCGTCCGGCAGATGCAGGAC
>CAKUNB010000251.1 GCA_934668285.1 uncultured Oscillospiraceae bacterium
ATATTACCTATTTCTATTTTGCAATTTTGAAGGCAGCTTGTCGGAAAAGTCCGCAAGGACTTTTTTGACAAGCTGAGGCGCGAGCGTTTGCTCGCGCCTTGGGAATTATTTCTTCTTGTGGATGAACAGGACGCCGAGGCAGCCTTCGCCGCAGTGGCAGGAGACGGTGCAGCCGGCCCATGTGTCGTAGATGTGCTCGAAGCTCATGCACTCGCGGACGGTGCGGTGGACGGCTTCGGAGACATCCTGCGAGACGGGCGTGTGGGTGATGAAGATGCGCTCGGGGATGATGTCGTCCGGCTGGGCCAGACGGTCGCGGACGTACTTTTCCATGCACTTGGCATAGTTGCCGCGATATTTTTTGCCGACGATCATTTTGTTATCGACGACCTCGATGCAGGGCTTGAGCTTCAGAAGGTTCGCCCCGAGGAGGGTGACGGTGGAGCAGCGGCCGCCCTTGGCCATGTAATCCAGCCGGTCGAGGAGGAAGCTGGTGTCCACGCGGTGCGTCAGCTCGTCCAGCTCGGCCTTGATTGCGTCAAGGTCCGTCATGGTCTTGGCCAGCTTGCAGGCCTCCATGACCACGTGGCCGTGGCCGGTGGAGAGGTTGCGCGAGTCGATGACGCGGACGTTGTCCATGCCCTCGGCGGCGATGCACGCGTTCTGGTGGCAGACGGAGAAGCCGGAGCCGAGGTTGACGTGGATGACGGCATCGTATTCCTTGCGCAGCGCCTCGAAGCGCTCCTGATAGATGCCGACGGGGACAGCCGCGGTGGAGCAAAGCTCGCCGCCTGCCGCAACGTGCGCGAAAATATCTGCGGGCTGAATATCGACACAGTCGAGGTAGCTCTTACCGTCCATGTTGACAAACAGCGGGAAGATCTCAATATCGTTCTCGCGGATCAGTTCCGGAGAGAGGTCGCAGGTGCTGTCAGAGGTGATTTTGATTCTCATAGGGCGTGCCCCTTTCTGTTGATTCCGACGGCGCGGCGTCGATTTGGAAGCGGTTGGATGGAACAATTATAGCATACGGTGCTTGAAAGTCAAGTTGCTTTTTCCGGACGGCTGTGGTATGATGGGCACGAGGTGAACACAATGGAGCTGGCAGAGTATTATCTGAAGTATTTACAGGAGCTTGGCGAGGGAGAGCGGGAAGCGCCGGAGGGCATTACGCTGACCGAAACCGAGCCAATGCGCCGCGCGGTGGAGCTGCAGGAGGCAATCGCTAAGCTGGGTGTGCCGGAATTTGTGCGGCGGTGCGCCGCGCAGGACGGGACGGAGCTGGACGCGGCGCTCTTTGAAAATTTTAAGTCCGAGGAGCTGACGGCGGCGCTTTGCCGCCTTGCCGGTACGCAGGATGCGTCCGAGGACGAGCCTGCCGAAGCGCCGGAGGAGGAGCAGACGCCGAAGATCGAGGAGCCGGACGGCCCACGCAGCGCCTATGAGGTTCTGCTCGACTGCTGCCTGCTCGACGAGAAGCTGCTGTATTATCTCATCGACGTCATCAAGCGCGACGCGGCGGAGGAGTTCCAGAAGCTGGCGCTGGTTACGACGCGAAAGGCCTTCACGCCTGCCGATCTGCTGGGCTGGTTTGCCGGCAAGGAGACGCGCGGGGAGCAGGAGGAGCTGATCTGCGTCACGCTGATGGATACGGTGTTCGACCGCCTCGCCGCCGAGGGGCAGAAGGAGCTGATCGCTGC
>CAKUNB010000252.1 GCA_934668285.1 uncultured Oscillospiraceae bacterium
GAACACGCCGGTCAGCAGGCGCAGAAGGGTGGATTTTCCCGCGCCGTTCGGGCCGACGAGGCCGTAAACCGAGCCGCTCGGGATCGTCAGGCTCAGCTCCTTCAGCGCACAGAAGCTGCCGAAGCGCTTGGTCAGGTTGCGCACCTCAATCATGGGTCGGTACCTCCTTGTCAATTTGCTGCATCAGCTCCTCCGGCGTGACGCCGAGGCGCAGCAGCTCCGAAACGATGGCGGAATACTGCGCCAGCAGCTTCTTGCGCCGCTCGTCATGCACCTCGGTCAGGGCCGCGGCGAAGCTGCCCTTCCCCTGCACCGTGCAGACGTAGCCCTCCGCCTCCAGCTCGCGGTAGGCGCGCTGGATGGTGTTGGGATTGATAGAAAGCTCCGCCGCAAGCTCGCGCACCGACGGCAGCCGCTCTCTCGCCGGAATGCCGCCCGTCAGAATCAGGCAACGCAGCCGCTCCTTGAGCTGCTCATAAATCGGGCGGGAGTCGTAAAGATTCAACGAGAGCAAGAAAACCCGCTCCTTTCTGCGAACTGCATTAAGTGTTCTAATACAGCTATACACGATTGCAGGCAATTTGTCAAGGGGTGAGAGAAACAGCGGCGATAAAATTCCCCAGCACCGGCATGCCGGTGCTGGGGAGGCTTGTTTTTGTGCGCGGATTACTTCGCAGTAACCGTCCACTCGCCGCCGTTCTGGGTCACGGTGTACTTCGCCGTGTCCACATAGGCCGTGGGATCGACGTTGAAGGTGCCGCCGGTGATGGTGAGATAGTCGCTCGCGTTGCCGGAGGAAACCTCGATCAGGCTGCCGCCTTCGTTAACATGGAAGGTGCCGCCGGTGACAAGAATCTTCTGCGTATAGTTGGCGCTTGTCTTGACATAGAAGACGCGCTTTTCTGCGTTGAACGTGCCGCCGTTAATGGTCGTGATGGTGGGAACCGTGGTGCTGCCGGAGCTCACGTAGACGCATTCGCCGGACTTTTCACCAGCAGAGTATGCGTTAAACGTACCGCCGTTGATGACCACATGGCCGATCACGTTATCGATCACGGTCGCAGCGCCCTTGCCGTCGAAGGTGCCGCCGTCAATCTGAACACCGATGGCGTCGGGGTCCATCGTTTGCAGCTGGCAGAGCACCACCGCGTTGTCATGCGTGTAGCGGCCGCTCTTGATCGTCACAGTGGGCTTCCACGTGGAGATCGCAGCAAACTGCGTCATGCCGCCGTCCTCGTGGCGCACGATGCTGCTGTCGATGCTGTAGGTAGTGCCGTCGTTATTCGGGTCGCTCAAAACGAGGTTGTTCGGGCCGTCGTAGCTGGAAATGCTGCCGCTCGACACCGCGCCGGACAGGGTCTTGCCGTTAAAGTCGATGGTCGTGTCCTTCGTGATGCTGATCTGTACGCCGTCGTCAACCTTGATATCGTCCGCCAGAACCAGCGTGGACCTGCCGGCCTTCACGGCTGCTCTGAAATCGTCCGCCGTGGTGAGCAGCTCCGGATACTGGGCGTTTTCGTCGTAGGTGTTCTTCTCGCTGTCGTACTCGACGGTGTCCTGTGTGGCGACGACGGTGATGGCGACGCCGTCAATGGTGAGGCCCTGAAAGAGCCGTGGCAATCCGTTCCCCCTTCCCCGCGCCGCAGCGCCTTGGCTCCCTCTTTGAGGGAGCTGTCATGGCCTACGGC
>CAKUNB010000253.1 GCA_934668285.1 uncultured Oscillospiraceae bacterium
GGCGCAAAGCCCAGCGCGATCTGCACCATCTGCGTCTGCGTTGGTGTCGGTGGCCTCGGCAGCCTGGCAGACTACGCGAACTTCTATTGATTCGCCTGACGCAAACTGAATTCTGACATTACATCAGTCAAAGCAGACACAGGCGCAGTCCTGTGTCTGCTTTGCTATGGAGAGTGCTATGTTTCCAACTTTGACCCTGTTTGGCAAGGAGCTGCCGGCCTATATGCTGTGCGTCCTCGCGGGGGCGCTTTCGGCGCTGTTCGTGTCGTACTTCGTGGGCAGAAAACGTGGGCTGGACGACACCAGAATCATCACGATGGGGCTGCTGTCCTTCCTCGGCGTCGCGGTCGGCGGCAGTCTGCTTTATGCGGTGACGCGCATCCGCGAGCTGATTTTTATCCTGTCGCATCTTGAGCTGATTCAATCGTTTGATGACGTGATCGGCGCAGCGCAGCTGGTGTTCGGCGGTTCGGTGTTCTACGGCGGGCTGATCGGCATGATTCTTGTCAGCCTCTGCTACGTTCGAAAAAAGAAGCTCAGCCGTGATTATATCGATCTGACCGCGGCCGCCATCCCTCTGTTCCACGCGTGGGGGCGCGTCGGGTGCTTCCTCGGCGGCTGCTGCTTCGGCATTGAGAGCAGCTTTGGCTTTGTGTACCACTACTCGCCTGTCGCCGAGGCCAACGGCGTGCGGCGGCTGCCGGTTTCGCTGTTCGAGGCAGTGTTTAACGCCGCGCTGAGCGCATTTTTGTACGCCTGTTTCCGCAAAAAGAAATATCGCGGCTATCTCCTCAACATCTATCTCTACGCCTATCCGGTGTGGCGGTTTGTGATCGAGTTCTTCCGCGGCGACGCGTATCGCGGCTTTTTGTGGATTTTCTCGACCTCGCAGTGGGTGTCCCTGCTGCTCATCGCCGTCAACACGGCGGTGCTGCTGACCCGGCGGCATAAGAAAGCCGCTCCGGCAGCGGAATAACAAAAACGGGATGTGACACGCGTCACATCCCGTTTTTTTGTCAGCGTCGTTAGCCGCCGTAGGGGCGGTCATCGACCGCCCATTGCAGGCACTATCGGCAAGTACCCAGTGGTTAGTGGTCAGTGAAGGTGTGCCTTTGGCACGATTAAATTTCGCGCCAAAGGCGCGAAAACAATCCTTCCCTCAGCCTGCGGTTGACAGCTTACCTTGCACAGGGAAGCCCTTGGCTGGTACGCAGTCGAAAAACCTCCCTCTGCGAGGGTAGCGAGGTGACCGAGCCGCAGCGAGAGGTGGCACGGCGGAGCCGTGACGGAAGGAGAGAAACTCTCGTTCAACATAAATTTTTCGATGGAAGATACTGCCAGCATCTCTCCCTCAGGCGCTTCGCGACAGCTCCCTCGTCAGAGGGAGCCGAGGCGCTGCGGTGTGGGGGACAGGTGTTATGCGTGAGCGCTGTCCCATTTGGTTTTGGCGTAGAATACGATCGACAGCACGGTCGCGACGGCCCAGCCGATGGGCCAAGACAGCCAGACACCCGTAACCCCCAGCGCCGTCCGCGAGAGAATTTCGGCCAGCGCGACGCGAAGCACGAGGTCGGTGAAGGTCGCGATCATGAACTTTTTCATCAGGCCCGCACCGCGCAGGATGCCGTCGGACACCAGCTTCGCCGCGACGATGAAATAGAACGGCGAAACGATGCGCAGGAACTGGA
>CAKUNB010000254.1 GCA_934668285.1 uncultured Oscillospiraceae bacterium
GATGGAGGCCGCCGCGCTGTACATGACCGCGGCCCGCTGGAAGAAGAACGCACTGTGCATCTGCACGATCTCCGACCACATCCTTACCGGCGAGTCCCTGCCGCCGGAGGAGCGTCAGACCTCCTTCCGCGAAATGATGCAGGTCGCGCTCGAAACGGCGGTCAAGCTCGAAAAATAAACCCCCAAGGGCGGCGGAGGCCGCCCTTTGTTTCCCAGTAATTTTAACAAAGGAGATGCAATTTCCATGAAGCGCGTATTTCTGTTTGTTCTCGATTCCTGCGGCTGCGGCGAAATGCCGGATGCCAAGCGCTTCGGCGACGTGAACGTCAATACCCTGCGAAGCTGCGCGACCTCCGACAAGCTGCATGTGCCCAACATGATCTCCTACGGCCTCGGCAGCATCGACACCGTGGATTTCCTCGGCAAGGCCGACGCGCCGAAGGGCGCCTACGCCCGCCTGAAGGAGGCTTCCATGGGCAAGGACACGACCATCGGCCACTGGGAGATCGCGGGCATTGTTTCCCCGAATCCGCTGCCCACGTACCCCAACGGCTTCCCCGAGGAGGTGCTCAAGCCCTTCCGCGAGGCGACGGGCCGCGGCGTTCTGGCCAATGCCCCGTGGTCCGGCACGGAGGTCATTGCAAAGTACGGTGAGGAGCACATGCGCACGGGCGACCTGATCGTCTATACCTCCGCCGACTCCGTCTTCCAGATCGCGGCGCACGAGGATATCGTGCCGCCTGAGCAGCTCTATGAATACTGCCGCATTGCCCGCAAAATCCTGACCGGCAAGCACGGCGTGGGCCGCGTGATCGCCCGCCCGTTTATCGGCAACCCGACCGACGGCTTCACCCGCACGGCAAACCGCCACGATTTCTCCCTTGAGCCGCCCGCAGAAACCGTCCTCGACGCGATCAAGGGTGCCGGACTGGATATGCTCGCCGTCGGCAAGATTCATGATATCTTCGCCGGCAAGGGCATGACGGAATTCGTCTACACCAAGGGCAATACCGACGGCCTGAACAAGACCCTCGACTATGCCGCGCGGGACTTCCGCGGCCTGTGCTTCATTAACCTTGTCGATTTTGACATGCTCTACGGCCA
Source organism: uncultured Oscillospiraceae bacterium (assembly GCA_934668285.1). Taxonomy (GTDB): domain Bacteria; phylum Bacillota; class Clostridia; order Oscillospirales; family Oscillospiraceae; genus JAZOXB01. The sequence goes on from CAKUNB010000254.1 coordinate 1,105, forward strand.
CCGCCGCAACATCGACGGCTACGCTGCCGCGCTGACGGAGTTCGACGGCTTCTTCGGCAAATTTGTCGAGGGCCTCGGCGAGGACGATATCGTCATGGTCACGGCCGACCACGGCTGCGACCCGGCCTACACCGCCACGACCGACCACACCAGAGAGTATGTGCCGCTGCTCGTTGCGGGCAAGCGCGTCAAGCCCGTCAACCTCGGCACCCGCATGAGCTTTGCCGACATCGCCGCGACCGTGGCCGAGCTGCTGGGCGTGCCCTATGAAACGCCGGGCAAGAGCTTTGCCGCCGAGATTCTGTGAGGAGGGCGAAATGGAACCGTTAAAACTGGTCGAGCTGGCGCTGGAAGCCAGAGAGCACGCTTACGTTCCTTACTCAAAATTCGCCGTCGGTGCGGCGCTGCTGACGAAGAACGGCAAGGTCTATCAGGGCTGCAACATTGAAAACGCCTCCTTCGGCGCGACGAACTGCGCCGAGCGCACGGCGATCTTTAAGGCGGTCTACGAGGGCGAGCGGGACTTTGAGGCGCTCGCCGTCGTCGGCGGCCCGGCGGGCAGGTCCGTCAGCG
>CAKUNB010000255.1 GCA_934668285.1 uncultured Oscillospiraceae bacterium
CGAGATGGGCGTGCGCGTTACGGAATACGACGATGCCATCCACGTCCAGCGGATCGGCAGGCTGCGCCGCGCGAATGTCAAGACGCTCCCCTACCCCGGCTTCCCGACGGATATGCAGCCGCAGATTGCCGTGTGCATGGCGCTGGCCAGCGGTGTGAGCGTCATCACCGAGAGCATCTACGACACGCGCTTCCGCTACTGCGCGGAGCTAAACCGTATGGGCGCGAACATCAAGGTCGAAACCAAGATCGCGGTCATCAACGGCGTGGAAGCGCTGCACGGCTGCACCGTGCACGCCTGCGACCTGCGCGCAGGCGCGGCGATGGTGATCGCCGGTCTGGCTGCGGACGGTACGACCGTGGTTGATGAAATCGAGTATATCGAGCGCGGCTATGAAAGTCTGGTAGAAAAGCTGCGCGGGCTTGGCGCACAGATCAAGCGCGTAGAAACGCCGGAGCCGCGCCGCATCTCCGATGCGGGCTGAAAAAGCAATCACATCGGACGGACGGCGCAGCTGTCCGTCCGAGCTTGTATGGGAGGAACCCGATTTGGAATACTTCGTAAAGGTATTGGAAATCGGCGGCACGCTCGCCTTTGCCGCCTCCGGCGCAATGACGGCGATGAAGAAGCGGATGGATCTGCTCGGCGTAATCGTTCTGGGCGTGATAACGGCAATCGGCGGCGGCATTCTGCGCGACGTGATTCTGGGCATTACCCCGCCGCTGGCCTTCCGCAATCCGCTCTGCGCACTGGTTGCCGTCGGCACTGCCATCGTCGCCTTTCTTCCCGGCATCCGCCGCCGGCTCATGCACAACGAGCTGCATTTTGACATCGTCCTGCTGGTCATGGACTCGGTCGGTCTGGGCGTTTTTACGGCGATGGGCATCTGGAACGCGCTGTCGTTTGATCCGGACCGCAGCACCTTCCTGCTGGTTTTTGTCGGTGTTCTGACCGGCGTCGGCGGCGGCGTTCTGCGCGACGTGCTGGCCGGCAACACCCCGTACATCCTCGTCAAGCACATCTACGCCTGCGCCTCGCTGGTCGGCGCGATCAGCTGTACGCTGCTGTGGCGCGTTCTGCCGGAATATGCGGCCATGTCGATTTCCATCGTGCTGGTCGTCATCATCCGTCTCCTCGCCGCCCACTTCCGCTGGAACCTCCCCCGCGCCAATGACATAGACGACCTAGACTGACAAAACCGCCCGCATCCCTTCCGGATGCGGGCGTTCGCGTGTCAAAAGTCTCTCCATTTGTCATTGCGAGGGCGGGTTTCAGACTGTCAAAAAAGTCCGATTTTGTCATTGCGAGGCCCTGAAAGGGCCGTGGCAATCTCGCAGAATAGTCTTGGTTTTCCGGCAATTTTCGGCGAATTCGAAAGTGCCTGCACGAGATTGCCACGTCGCTTCGCTCCGACCGGCAAGCGGAGTGCCCGCATCTGTAAGGCGGCAGAGCCGCCAACAGCTGCGACATCGCAATGACACGTGGGGGAGTTTTCTGACACGCTCAGAAATGCAAACATTTCGGATGGGAATAACAGCAGCCCGCCGGTGGCGGGCTGCCCAGCTTGTCAAAAAAGTCCTTGCGGACTTTTTTGACAAGCTGCCTTCAAAATTGCAAAATAGAAATAGGTAATATTATTTTGCAATTTTGCCCGCTGCGGCGGGGTTATG
>CAKUNB010000256.1 GCA_934668285.1 uncultured Oscillospiraceae bacterium
CCCCACAGGCCAGACCGCCGTTCTCCGCGTAGGGGCCGATGCCCACATCGGCCCGTGCAGGCACCATCGATTTTGCTGCGCGGCTGAATAATTATGAAAAACTGCGGATATTTTTCAAAAAGCTCTTGACTTATGGAAAAATCTGCGTATAATGATCCCAACAACTGAATCTGCATGATAGAGGCGCGGCTGAAAAGAGTACCCGTTTTGCAACAGGCAACGGAAACGGCGAAAGGGTCAGCTGCCGAGGAGCTGCATTCGCTGCCTGGCGGTGCAGTGTCCGGTCTGACGGACAATATCCGGCAGACTGTCGTTCGGAAACGAACGGAGAGCTGTCATAGTCTTCGGAACCGCTGCACCCTTTTCGGAAGTTATGACGGAAGTCATGACTTCTTTTTTGTTGTAATTTTTTGAAAAGGGGCGTTTCCTGTGAGAAGAAATCAAATCCTGCGGCTCGTTCTGACCGTCGCCGTGCTGGCCGCCGTCCTCGTCTGCGCGCTGTGCATGGCCGACGGCACGGAGACCGGCGGCTTTCGTGAAAGCGCGTGGGCGCTGCTGCCGCCCGCGATTGCCATTGCGCTGGCGCTGGTGACCAAGGAGGTCTATTCCTCGCTGCTCGTCGGCATTGTGTTCGGCGGCCTGCTGTATTCCAATTTCAGCTTTGAGGGCACGGTCACGCATGTGCTCAGCGGCGGCATTGCCGCCGTGCTGTCCGACAGCTACAACGTCGGCATTCTGGTCTTCCTCGTCCTTCTGGGCGCGATGGTCTGCCTGATGAACCGCGCGGGCGGCTCGGCGGCCTTCGGGCGCTGGGCCTCGACGCATATCCGGACGCGCACCGGTGCGCAGCTTGCGACCATTGCGCTGGGCGTGTTGATTTTTATCGACGATTATTTCAACTGCCTGACCGTCGGCAGCGTGATGCGGCCCGTGACGGACAAGCACAACATCTCCCGCGCGAAGCTCGCCTATCTGATTGACGCGACTGCCGCGCCGATCTGCATTATCGCGCCGGTCTCTTCGTGGGCGGCGGCGGTTTCCAGCTACGTCGGGGAGGGCAACGGCCTGCACGTGTTCATCTCGGCGATCCCGTTCAACCTCTACGCGCTGCTGACAATTGCCATGATGATCCTGCTGGCGGTTTTCCGGCTGGACTTCGGCCCGATGCGCACCCACGAGCGCAACGCGCAGCAGGGCGATATCTTCTCCGGCCTGAAGGCCTACGCAGAGGCTGCGGACGAAACAGCCAACCCCAAGGGGCGTGTGGCCGACCTGCTTGTGCCGATTGCCGTGCTGATCGTCTGCTGCGTCATGGGCATGCTCTACTCCGGCGGCTTCTTTTCCGGCGTGGACTTTGTCACCGCATTTTCCAGATCGGACGCCTCCGTCGGTCTGATGATCGGCGCATCCGGCGCACTGGTTTTCACGCTGGTCTATTATTTCTGCCGCCGCCTGATGTCCTTCCGAGAGCTGATGAGCAGCCTCCCCGAGGGCTTCAAGTCGATGGTTCCGGCGATTCTGATCCTGACCTTCGCGTGGAGCCTGAAGGCAATGACCGACTCGCTCGGCGCGGCGGCGTATGTGGCGGCGGTCGTCCGCTCCTCCGCCGGCAGCTTCCGTCATTTCCTTCCGGCGGCAGTGTTCCTGATCGGCTGCCTGCT
>CAKUNB010000257.1 GCA_934668285.1 uncultured Oscillospiraceae bacterium
ACGGAGCAATGCTTGCCCTCGGTCTTGCCCGGCTCAGTGCAGGTCGGCTCAACCGCCGGATCGATCACGACAGTGTGCTGATGGTTTTCCATGCCCGGCTTGGTGGTGTAATAGTCGGCGACAAATTCCTGCCTCTGCTCGGTTTCGGAATCATCGCACCAGTAGATGTACAGCCGGTAGTACTGCTCGGGCAGCGCGCCGGTGCCGCTGATCTGCTGCGAGTTGTCGTAGACCTGGAAGCTGCCCTCCTCATCGTAGAGAACGAGCAGGTTTTTATCGGACGCATTGCGCAGGAGCATCTTATAGTTGGTGCCGGGGTCGAAGACCCAGTTGGAATTGGCATCCGGCGCGTCAACAAAGGCGAGCTTGCCGTTCTTGACGGTCAGGTACTGGCCGGACACAAGGCTGCGGATGGTGTAGACATCCGTGCCGGAGCGCTTGACCTCAAAACGGATGGATTCCATGCTCGTCTGGAACATCAGTCCCGTCGTGTAGACCTCCGCGTTGGCCTCCTCCACGAGGTCAACGGCGCGGCCGGTCGGATTCATTGCCTGCGGATGGAAGAAGTCATACTTCATCGTCGACGTGTCGACATTCATGCCGCAGATGGCCCAGACGCCTTCAAAGCCGCCCCATTCTCCGGGGACGTAATAGGTATAGTAGTTGACCGTTTCGTTCTGACCCTTGGCAAAGACTGCGTAGAGCGTCGTGTCGCCGCGGACGGCGATCTTCGAACCAGCGCGGTAGTACACGCCGCCGGTCGTGCTCAGATCCTCTGCCATCTCAATCGGGCGCGTGGACCAGCCGACGAACTGATAGCCGCCGAAGACCTCACCGCAGTTCGGCGCGGTGATGGTCGTGCCGGTGGTGGCGGACTGGGTGCTTTCACCGGACGGGGTAACAAACGTGAAGGTTACAGGCTTGCCGGTCTCGACGAAGGTCTTGACGCTTTCGGCCTCGTTCGTTGCGTAGTCCTGCACGGAAACGCTGACGTAGTCGTAGTACTGCGCAATCTTGCTGACGTCAAACTCGGCCGTCACGGTCTTTCCGGCCTCGTCCTCGGAGAAGCCCTCGGCCAGCAGCGCGTTGCCGTCCATATCGCTGAGGTAGATCAGGGAAACGTACTGATTGTCCGTTGCGGTAACGGTCAGGGTACCCTCCGCGGCGTTATAGACCATGCTGTCAATGACCGGCTTGCTGGAATCGACGGTCACGTCAAAGCTCCAGACGTTCTTCTGCCACGTGTCTCCGTAAGGCAGCTGTGCGTCGAACTGGACGTGAGCCTTGGTGTTGGACGGAAGATAGCTTCCTGTGGAGGCATCGTAGCCGTTCCATGTAAATACGCTGTTCGACAGCCAGCCTTTGTCGTCATCGTAGTAAGACTTGGGGACATAGGGGGAATCGTCCCGATAGTAGACCGCGCCGGTTTCGGCGTTGGTAATGGTCATTACAAGATGGGTCGCGTTGCGGAGCTGGTAAGGGATCAGATACAGCGTGTCCGCCCAGAGAAAGTCCGCATCGCTCACCGGAGTGGACACCGCGATGTGCTTTTCGTTATAGGTCGCATCGAGCGCCATGTTATCGCCGGGATAGGCAACGCCCTTGCCGGTGCTGCTGTTGACCAAATAGCCCATGTTGGGGCTGGTGTAG
>CAKUNB010000258.1 GCA_934668285.1 uncultured Oscillospiraceae bacterium
ATCTCAAACAGAGCATGATTATTATAGCGACGCAGTCGTGTTTTGTCAACCTCTTTTTTCAATTTTCCGGAAAAACATTTCGCTCTTCCCTTTTTGTTGAAAAGGGTGTAAACTAAAAGAAAAAACGCGGAGGTTTTCCATGCTTCCTTCCGATTTTCTGGCCCGTCAGCGGCGGCTGCTTGGCGACGAATTTGATGCCTTTCTGGCCGCCTATCAGGCGCCGCGCAGCGCGGGGCTGCGGCTCAACCCACGCAAACGCACCGCGCCTCTGCCGCAGTTCTGCGGCGCGCCGATCCCGTGGGCGCAGAGCGCCTATTTCCAGCTGCCGGACGTGCGGCCCGGCCTGCATTCCTATCACGACGCGGGCGTATATTACCTACAGGAGCCGAGCGCCATGGCACCCGCCGCTCTGCTGGACGCGCAGCCCGGCGAGCGCGTTCTCGATCTCTGCGCCGCGCCGGGCGGGAAAAGCACGCAGCTGGCCGCCGCGATGGAGGGCAAGGGGCTGCTGGTCTGCAACGAAATCAATGCAAAGCGGGCGCGTATCCTTTCCTCCAACATTGAGCGCCTCGGCATCCCGAATGCGCTCGTCCTCAACGAGCATCCGGCGGCGCTGGCCGCCCGTTTCCCGCAGTTTTTCGACCGAATTCTGGTCGACGCGCCCTGCTCCGGCGAGGGAATGTTCCGCAAGGAGGAGGCCGCGCTCACCGATTGGAGCCTCGAAGCCGTGCAGATGTGCGCCGCGCGGCAGTACGAAATCCTCTGCTCCGCCGCGCAGATGCTGCGCGCGGGCGGGCGTCTGGTGTATTCCACCTGCACCTTTGCGCCGGAGGAAAACGAGGGAGTGGTCAGCCGGTTTTTGCAGGCGCATCCCGATTTTTCCGTCGCACAGGTCGACGCGCCGTGGCTTTCGCCCGGGCGGCCGGACTGGATTGCAGACCCCGCGCCCGGCTTGGAGCGCACCTTCCGCCTCTGGCCGCACCGGCAGCACGGCGAAGGACAGTATGCCGCCGTGCTGGAGCGAACCGGCTGCGCCGGGCGCGCGGAAATCGCCGCAGAGCGGCTCGTTCCCCTGCCCGCGCCGGTGCGGGAGTTCGCCGCGGAATTCGGCCTGCCGCTTTCCGGCGGGGCGGTCTGCTTCGGCGAGACCGTCTATCTCGCGCCGGAGGGACTGCCGGAGCTGAAGGGTCTGCACGTCCTCCGCGCGGGGTTGGAGTTGGGTGAGCTTCGCAAGGGCCGCTTCCTTCCGGCGCACGCGCTGGCTCTGTCTCTGCAAAGCTTCCCGAACACCGTCTCCTTCCCTGCCGGCAGCCGCGAAATTGCCGCCTATCTGCGCGGCGAAACGTTAAACGGCGAGAACACCGGCTGGACGCTCGTCTGCGCGGACGGCTATCCGCTCGGCTGGGCAAAGGGCAGCGGCGGTGTCCTGAAAAACCACTATCCGAAAGGCCTGCGGCGAATTTCGTCGAAAAATTGACGGTTTTCTGTTCCTGATTTGTTATTTTCTATTTACAAGAAGTTACTGACATGATATAATGAAAAAAGCCGCGTTCCGACGTGGGTAATATTGTCTTAATGAATCATTCGATATTGCATATACTCCGATTGTGAGAGGGTATTTTATGACACAGTATATCAT
>CAKUNB010000259.1 GCA_934668285.1 uncultured Oscillospiraceae bacterium
CGATGTGGTCAATCAGCTCGTTCAACACCTGTTTAGTCAGCGTCCGCATTTCCATGAACTTGCGTATCGCATGGATGAACTCCTCCCGCTCGTTTTCCTTTTCGCCCATTTCGGTCAGCTTCCTGCGCAGCTTCAGAATGCGTCGCCGCCAGCTCTAAACAGGAGCGGTAACACGACGCCAGCAGTGCACGGTCGCGCTGCGTCACGCGTCCTTCTATGATCGACCCGACCGTGTGCAGCACATACTTACACGGCAAATTGAAGGCCGGTGTGAGCTTCGCCTGTCCGGTCGGCTCCGGATGGCTCTGCCGCTCCATCAGCGCCGCGCAGGCGAGGCGCAGCTCCACCCCCGCGTAGGTGTGAATGACGTTGTCGATGCAATTATGACCTGCAACATAGCATCCGGTCAGGCCGGAATTGGCCGCATTGACGATGGCATCGCAGCGCAGCGTCGTGATGTCGCCCTGCCAGAGGTACAGCCCCGGCTGGACGGGCGCGAGGTCGGCCACGTCCGTGATCCCCTTCGCGGCGGTTTCGGCTTGCAGATATTCGTCCTGCACCTGCAGAAATTCCGCGCCGATCTCCGCCGGTCTGCGGACGTTCATCAGGCCGCGCAGCAGCATTTTTTGCCGCTCCGCGTCCGCCGGAATGGGCTGCCTCCGGCAGGACGGGCGCTCGTTCAGCAGCGACTGAATCAAAAACAGCCGTTTTTTGCTCTGGTTCATGGTCAAAACCTCTTTTCGCGGCCCGTGTTGCAGGGCGTTTATCGCTTAAAACTCGTAGGGCGGGTTGCCGGAGAAGTCAGCAATGATGCCATGTGCGTTGTCAAGATAGAATACTTCAAAAACGGGATTGGTCGCCTCGCCGTACTGACCCTTCACGATGGGGTTCCGGATGCACATTTCCTTGGCGGCCATGTTGTTCTCGAACACAGCCTTGCCGTGCAGGCGAAGCCACGCATAGTCCGCGCTGGAAACGAAAAGCTCGACCTCCGGATTCTCCTGCATGTCCTTATAGACATCTTTCTGGTTGTTGGTGCAGAACCACAGCCTGCCGTCCAGCTCGCCCGCGAACATGAAGGGGCGGCACTTTGCCTTGCCGTCGCGGCCGACGGTGGCCAGATATTGCACGGGGTTGGCGTTCAGAAATTCTACAACTTTGTTCATGTTACATACCTCCAAAATGAATTTTCTTGCCGAAAGCTTGCATTTTTGTTTCGTTGGCCTTATAACACTGTAGTCCCCTTTCGTAAAGTAAGCACAATATTGTGCTGTAGTTACCAAGAGGAAACAATTGGAGGTTTCTATGGAAAAACCGGCAAAAACCGAACTTCCCGCCTGTCCGGTGGAGACGACGCTGACCCTGATCGGGGATAAATGGAAGGTGCTGATCCTGCGGGACCTGATGCCGGGGACGAAACGGTTCGGCGAGCTGAAAAAGTCCATGGGCAGCGTGTCCCAGAAGGTGCTGACGGCCCAGCTTCGCGCCATGGAGGAAAATGGTCTTGTCCACCGGCAGGTCTATGCCGAGGTGCCGCCGCGGGTGGAGTATTCCCTGACCGACCTGGGCAGAAGCTTGAAGCCCATCCTGGACTCCATGTGGGCGTGGGGTGAGGG
>CAKUNB010000260.1 GCA_934668285.1 uncultured Oscillospiraceae bacterium
CTCAAAACCCCTGTTTTGCCTGACGCAAAACAGGGGTTTCTCGACGGTCTGAGGGAACCATGACGGTTCCCTTTCACACTTTTCCTCCCTCCGAAACTTTTCATCGGATGGTTTTTTACGACGGAATTATTTGCATATTTTGGCGCGATGCGGGCATTCTATCTGCGAAGCAAATGATAGGAGGAACGCCAATGAAATCCATTTACCGCATCGTGCTGTGCGTCTTGGCCGTGTGCGTATTGTGCGGCTTCGCCGCTGCCGCCGACGGCGAAACGCTCTACAATGCAGAATACTGCTTCAGCGAGGCAGACTTTCAGCCGGACGGTGTTACCGGTCTTTCCGGCATTTTCGTCACGCGCGTGCCCGAGGCCGACGCGGCGGTCGTCCGGCTCGGCAGCCGTAAGATCTGCGCAGGCGACGTGCTCCCGCTGGAGGTACTGGGCACGCTGCGCCTGACCCCGACGACGAGCGAAAGCTGCGACGCCGTGCTTTGCTATCAGCCGATCTGCGGCAGCCGCCTGAGCGAGGCCGAGCAGCTTACCATCCGCATTCAGTCCGGCAAGAACGAAACGCCCGCCGCAATCGCCGCCGAGCTGGAAACGTACAAAAACATCCCAAACGACGGCGTTTTGCAGGGAAAAGACCCCGAAAATGCCGCACTGACCTTTCAGCTCGTCGACCAGCCCAAGCGCGGCAAGGTGCAGCTCAGCAGCGACGGCCGCTATGTTTATACACCGGATAAAAACAAGGTCGGCGAGGACAGCTTCACCTTCACCGTTACCGATGAGGCGGGCAATGTGTCCAAGCCCGCCGTGGTCAAAATCCGGATTCTCAAGCCGAGCGACTGCATGACTCTCTCGGATATGGAGGACGATCCGGACCAATTCGAGGCCATGTGGCTGTGCGGTACGGGGATGACGAGCAGCCGCACGGTCGCAGGCCGTCCCTGCTTCTGCCCGAACGAGCCGGTCAGCCGGAGCGATTTTCTCATCATGGCAATGGAGCTGGCAGATGTAGCGCCGGAGGAAGATCTGCTCGTTTCCGGCTTCAGCGACGCGGAAACCATGCCCGTCTGGAAGCAGGCCTATCTTGCCGCCGCAATGCGGCGCGGCTTTGTCCGCGGAGAGGTCACAGAAAGCGGTCTATGCTTCCGGCCGGACGACGCCATAACGTCCAACGAGGCCGCCGTCATCATGCAGGCCATCGCGCGCCTGCCCGTCCCCGCCGCCGCAACGCAAGGCGACGTCCCCGCATGGGCAGCAGGCGCCGTCAGCGCCCTGCAGGAGGCCGGTATTGAGTTCACAAGCGGCTCCCAGCCCCTCACCCGCCTCCAAGCCGCCAAGCTGTTCTACCAGTTCTACCACGAATAACCAAAACCGGAGGGGAAAAATCCCCTCCGGTCAGACCGTCGAGAAACCCCTGTTTTGCGTCAGGCAAAACAGGGGTTTTGAGCATATTGTGGCCAAAATATGAGGATCTGCAAAAGGTTGTGGGTATCCGCCCACTTTCTAATGGCGAACTTTTTCAAGTTCATGGCAGCAAATTTAAGCTTCACCCAGTTTGTTACCTGAGCCAAGCCTGTGTATCTCGTATATCTCATGCCGTACTTTT
>CAKUNB010000261.1 GCA_934668285.1 uncultured Oscillospiraceae bacterium
CTCGACTGTGACGATGGGATCGAGTATTCCGCCTGTGTGCATGAGCCCTCCCCGCAGGAGCTGGTGGAACGCATGGAGCGTTTCTATCACCTGTGGAACGCCCTCAACTCCCTGCCGGAGATCCAGGGCCGCCGGGTGGACGCCCATCTCATCCTCGGCAAGAGCTATCGGGAGATTGCTCGGGCTGAAGGCGTGGATAAAAGCGCCGTCCGTCATTCTGTTTTGCGCGGAATTGAGGCCATGAAAAAATATTTGAGAAAAAATCTGTAATCAGCATCTCCATTTGCCCCCTTTTTTCTGGTGGTATATGAGAGGAGGTTTTCTCTCTCCATAATGGAACAGCGGGCGGCCCCGAGCATAGTGCGGGGAGCCGAGCGGCGGGTGCGCTGTGACTTCCTCCACGGGAAAGAGCGACCAACACCAGCGCCGCAAATGGGACTGGCCGACCCACGGCCACGATCCGCCGGAGGACAGGCTGGCCGCCTGTCCCTCCGGGCCGCCGCTTTCCGTTATGTGGGAGCGCCAAGCCGAGTAAAGCTGTCTTATGACGGGGCAAGAAAATGAGCGAGGCGCTCCCAATTCTATAAACCGACTTCGAGACAGATTGTCCCGAGGTGGAGAAAGACGAAGGGCCAGCACTTTCCGGGTGCTGGCCTTTCCTGTTTCCCCACGAACACCGGGGAACCGCAGCAATCAAAATTCAATGACAAGGAGGGTGCTATATGAGATTGACAACAGCGCAGCTTGAGTCTATGCGCCGTATTGATATTGCCGCCATCGACAAGGACGCTCTTGTGGATGTAAGCGGAATGACCTTTGATAACACGCTCCCGAAGGAGCAGCGGGCAGCGAATATGCTGGCCGTTATGAAAAATCCGTATTGTTTCCGTCATGGGGATATGGTCATCAAGCTGGAGTTTGCTGACGATGGCCCGCCCCTGCAAGACCTGTTGACCTCTTTTTTCCTCCGCATGAAATCGGGGCTGTGATGCATCACGGCTCCGTTTTCGACTTCGAGACAAAATGTCCCGAGGCCGGGGCTTTCAAAGGCATCCTTGTTGTCCCACGGGAACAGAGGTATAATATAGATGTAATGTGATAGGGAAGGAGGACAAATGGCAAGGACAAAAAACCGGGGAATGAATTTCGCCAGTTCCCCTACTTCTAATAAAATGATGCGCTGGCGGCTGGGTAAATATATCCGCCTTTCCAAAGAGGATTTGCTCCGTGGCCGGGATGAAAGCAACAGCGTAATCAATCAGCGGCTTTTGCTGGAGCAGTACCACCAGACCCACATGGACGAGTTCTATGAGGGGGACGAAAGCGATGTGTATGTCGATGACGGCAAAACCGGGACGGATACCGACCGTGAGGATTTTCAAAGATTGCTGGCCGATGTGTACAGCGGGAAAATCAACTGCGTCATCGTGAAAGACCTTTCCCGGCTCTCCCGCAACTATACCGATGCGGGAAATCTGATAGAAAACCTGTTTGTTCGACTCAACATTCGCTTTATCTGTCTGGCCGAAGGCGTGGACAGCTACCGCAACCCGGACAGCGTTTCCAATATCATCGTGCCGATCACCAATGTTATG
>CAKUNB010000262.1 GCA_934668285.1 uncultured Oscillospiraceae bacterium
AACCATCCTCGCACGCTACGCAAAGAACATCGTAAAATAAGCACTTACCCGCAGCAGACACACCGTCTGCTGCGGGTCTGCTTCAAAAAAACCATCCCTCATGTCATTGCAGCATCGCAATGACATGAGGGGAAGGCCTGAGCGTTTGAACCCCCGAGCTGCCATTTTTGGCGGCTCGGGGGTGGTTTAGTTTTGGCTGTCCAGCCAGCGGCAGGCATTCAGGGCAGCGGCGGCGCCGTCGGAGATGGCGGTGGCGACCTGACGGTAGGCCTTGGTGCGGCAGTCTCCGGCGGCAAAAATACCGGCGGCTGCGGTCGTGCAAGCCTCGCCTGCGGCGATATAGCCCTGCTCATTCAGTGCCGCAACGGCGGCAAAGGGCGCATTTTCCGGCTCCGTTCCGATGGCGAGGAACGCGCCGTCGACTTCAAGGCGGCTTTCTTCGCCGGTTTCGGTCTGCAAAAGGCGCAGCGCTGTCAGCGCCTCCGCGCCTTCATAGCCGGTCACGACCGTGCTGTAGCGGTACTCGACATTCCCTCGCGCGGCGAGCGTCTGCACAAGACGCTGTTCACCGGTGAGGAAGGGAAGATTCTGCACCACGGTGACGCGCGCGCAGATTTCGGACAGCAGCACGGCCTCCTGCAGGGCCGTATTGCCGCCACCGATCAGGGCGACGTGCTGGCCGCGATAGAACGCGCCGTCGCAGACCGCGCAGAAGGACAGACCGTTACCAATAAATTCCTCCTCGCGCGGCAGATGCAGCCGCCGGTGCTTTGCGCCCGCTGCGATGATGACCGAACGCGCCTCATAGCTGCGGCTCTCGCCGACGACCGTTTTGAGCGCGCCGTCGCGAATCTCCAGCACGGTGTCCATGTCGATCTGCGCGCCGAGAGCCATGGCCTGCTCCAGTATCCGCTGGGCAAGCTCATTTCCGGAAATCTCCGCAAAGCCGGGGTAGTTTTCCAGCTTGGGCGAGAAGGTGATCTGGCCGCCGAAGGTATCGCGCTCCAGCACCAGCACCGATTTTCCTGCGCGGCGCGCATAAATCGCCGCCGTCAGGCCGGCGGGTCCTGCGCCTATGATTACAATATCATAGCACATATCACAGGCTCCTTGCCTCGGCAAAGGCGCGAATGTTGGAGGGGTTCTCCACGCGCTCCGTCACGCCCTCGCCGTCAAGAATGAGCAGCGTCGGGGCCTGCCGCACGCCGTATTTCCGCGCCAGCTCCGGCTGTTCGTCGACGATAATCGTTTCGTAGGCGAGCTTTGCGTCGTTCAGGAACTTTTTCGCCATCACGCACTTCGGGCAGGTCGCGGTCGTAAAGAGCAGCATCCGGCCCTCGGCGGGCTTGGCCTTCTCGGCAAGCTCAGCCTTCGTGCCGGGCGCCTCCGCCGCGCCGAAGCGGCGTTCTGTCGAAGCGCCAATGTCGTAGACCTTGCGATCCTTGAATTCCTGCGCCTTGCCGTCGTTCCAGTTCTGCACGGGGCGGTAGTAGCCGGTGATGCGGCTGTAGACCTCAGTCGGCTTGCCGCAGATGGGGCAGGTATACTGCTCGCCGGACAGGTAGCCGTGCTCGGCGCAGACGGAATAG
>CAKUNB010000263.1 GCA_934668285.1 uncultured Oscillospiraceae bacterium
GGTAAAGACTGTGGTAGGTTCGTAGTCGGTGTGGGTGATCGCCTTGGCGAACTTGACATCTTTGCCAAAGTCCCAAGCGGCCTCACTGATGTAGACGGTGCCTTCCACTCTGCCGCCGTTGGCGTACAGGAAGATGCCGTCGGTGTTGGCAGTGTAGACCGTGTCCGACGAAAAATAGATGGCCTCGCCTGCGGCATCCTTGTCGTCGGTCAGCTTGCAGCCCGTGATGAGCGCGTTTTCCTGCAGCTCCAGCGCGGCGTAGGTGCCAAGGTAAATGCCGCCGCCGTTTTGGGCCTTGCAGCCGGAGATGGTGGCATTCAGAACGGCGTGCTGACTGGTCGCTTTCCAGTCAGACATGTGAATACCGCCGCCGTTTGTGCCTGCGGTGCAGTTTTCGATGCGGCCGCCGGTGATTTGAATTGCCGGGCAACAGGAATAGATGCCGCCGCCGGCTCCGCTGGCCACGCAGTCGGCGATGACGCCGTCCGTCATTTCAAACGACGAATCGGAGTCAAGATAAATGCCGCCACCGGTGCCTGCGATGTCGCCCTTCAGGACACAGTTGCGGATCGCGCCGCCGTGAATCTTGACGGAGCTGCCCACGGAGTAGATGCCGCCGCCGAACAGCGCAACGGACTGCGAGGTGTCGCCGTGGAAGCCGCAGTCATAGATCGTGCCGCCCTCCAGAACGAAGGCTGCGGAATCCAGATAAATGCCGCCGCCCCAGTGCTGGGTATAGGAGCCGGTAAAGTAGGTATTGCCGCGGCCGCCGGTGATGAGGCCGCCGACGGGGAGGGCGTCATCGCTATGTGTCGCGTCGGGGCGAGAGTCGCGCAGGGTCAGGGTGTTGTTCTCGCCGCTGACGCGGAAGATGCTGTCGGACGGCGCGTTCTGGTCGAAGGACAGGACGCAGCCGTTCAGATCGACCGCGACGGTGCGGGTAACGTTCAGCCGCGCGTCGATGGTGATGTCCGTCGTCAGCCTGACGATGTCGGCCGTGCCGGTCTCGATGGCGCTGCGCAGATCCGCCGCCGTGCCGACCTCCGCCGTCGTTTCGCCCTCGGCGAAAGTAACCGTCGGCAGCAGGCTCAGCACAAGGCAGAGCACCAGCAGAATACTGAAAATTCGTTGTTTCATTCTTGGTTCCCCTTTCGGTTCAGAATGGTACGAGTGGATGGGCGTGGAGCGGCGGGGTGAGGGCACCCCGCCCTACGGATCCTTATGGTGGTGTCAGCCGTGTTGTTATTTGCTCAGTACGTTTTGCACGTAGCGCATTAGGATGGCGGCGACTTGGGCGCGGGTGGCGTTGCCTTGCGGGTCGAGGTAGACGGTGCTGCCGTCGCGGGTGCCGTTGATGAGGGACTCGGCATTGGCCCAACGCATGGCTTCGAGGGCGTAGGCGCTGATGTCCTTTTCATCGGGGTAGTCGGCGGTGAATTTGCCGTTGTTGAGCTTCAGACCCTTGAAGGCGGAGTAGCGGTAGAGAATGGCGGCCATCTGCTCGCGGGTGATCTCGCCGTCGGGGGCGAATTTGCCGTCGCCGACG
>CAKUNB010000264.1 GCA_934668285.1 uncultured Oscillospiraceae bacterium
CGACTATATGGCCGGCGAGGTGTCCAAGGACATCACCCGCCGCATCCTGCTGCCGCAGGAGGTTGTCGAGGCACACGAGGCGGGCATCATCCATTTCCACGACGCGGATTACTATGCCCAGCATATGCACAACTGCGATCTGGTCAATCTGGAGGACATGCTGCAAAACGGCACCGTCATTTCCGGCACGCTGATCGAAAAGCCGCATTCCTTCTCCACCGCCTGCAACATCGCCACGCAGATCATTGCGCAGGTCGCCTCCAACCAGTACGGCGGCCAGTCCATCAGCCTGACGCACCTGGCCCCGTTCGTTGAGGTTAGCCGCCGCAAGATTCGCAAGACCGTCGAGGCCGAGGTCGCGGCGCTGGGCGTGGAGCCGACGGAGGAAAAAATCTCCGCCATCGTCGAGCAGCGCCTGCGTGAGGAGATCCAGCGCGGCGTGCAGACCATCCAGTATCAGGTCGTCACGCTCATGACCACAAACGGCCAGGCCCCGTTCATCACCGTGTTCATGTACCTCGGCGAGGCGCGGAACGAGCAGGAGAAGAAGGACCTTGCCATCATCATCGAGGAAACGCTCCGCCAGCGCTATCAGGGCGTGAAGAACGAGAAGGGCGTGTGGATCACTCCCGCCTTCCCGAAGCTCATCTACGTGCTCGAGGAGGAGAATATCCACGAGGATTCGCCGTACTTCTATCTGACGAAGCTTGCCGCCGAGTGCACCGCCCGCCGCATGGTGCCGGATTATATTTCCGAGAAGAAAATGCTGGAGCTGAAGGTGGACAAGAACGGCGAGGGCCACTGCTACACCTGCATGGGCTGCCGCAGCTTCCTGACGCCGTATGTCGACGAAAACGGCAAGCCGAAGTATTACGGCCGCTTCAATCAGGGCGTTGTAACGATCAACCTCGTCGACGTCGCGCTCTCGTCCGGCCGCGATATGGAAAAATTCTGGCGCATCTTTGACGAGCGGCTCGACCTGTGCTACCGCGCCCTGATGTGCCGCCACAACCGGCTCAAGGGAACGCTCTCCGACGCCGCGCCGATCCTCTGGCAGTACGGCGCTCTGGCGCGGCTGGAAAAGGGCGAGCCGATCGACAAGCTGCTCTACGGCGGCTACTCGACCATCTCGCTGGGCTACGCGGGCCTGTACGAGTGCGTCAAGTACATGACCGGCAAGTCCCACACCGACCCCGCGGCGACCCCGTTCGCGCTGGATGTGATGCGTTACATGAATGCCGCCTGCAACAAGTGGAAGGCCGAGAACAACATTGATTTCAGCCTTTACGGCACGCCGCTGGAGTCCACGACCTATAAATTTGCCAAATGCCTGCAAAAGCGCTTCGGCATCATCCCCGGCGTGACGGACAAGTCCTATATCACCAATTCCTATCATATCCATGTCACCGAGCCGGTCAACGCCTTTGAGAAGCTGCGCTTCGAGGCGCAGTTCCAGGCGCTCTCCCCCGGCGGCGCGATCAGCTACGTCGAGGTGCCGGATATGCAGAACAACATCGACGCGGTGCTGGAG
>CAKUNB010000265.1 GCA_934668285.1 uncultured Oscillospiraceae bacterium
CGTCTGCCTGATCACCGGCTCGGCCTCGCCGGTCAGGACGGACTCGTTGACCTCCAGCCGCCCCTCCTGACCGTTGCTTTTCATGCGCTTACACGCAGGAGGCGCCAAATGGTTGCGGCAAAAAAATATCCCGTGCATCCTGCTTGCAGGGATGCACGGGAAACTCTATGCGCTTGTCTCAGACCATGCGGCAGGACGCGCAGTCCTGGTCGCAGGGGAACTTCGAGCGGTCGTAGGCAATGCCGTTTTTGTCGTAATAGTCCTTGACCGCAGATTTGATTGCCTCCTCAGCGAGGACGGAGCAGTGCAGCTTGTGCGCGGGCAGGCCGCCCAGCTCCTCGACGACCTGCTTGTTCGTAACCGCGAGGGCCTGCTCAATCGTCTTGCCGCGAATCATCTCGGTGGCCATGGAGGACGACGCAATCGCGCTGCCGCAGCCGAAGGTTTCGAACTTCACGTCGGTAATGACGTCGTTGTCCACTTTAATATACATTTTCATGATATCGCCGCACTTGGCATTGCCGACCTCGCCGACACCATCGGCATTTTCGATCTCGCCGACATTGCGCGGATTCATAAAATGATCCATAACCGTTTCAGAATACAGTGCCATATCGATTCTCCTTATAAGATGAATTTCCGCTTGCCGCTCTCCAGATCCTTCCACATCGGGCTCATGCCGCGCAGGTACGCAACGATCTTCGGCACCTCGCGCAGGATATACTCGATATCCTCCGGCGTGTTCTCCTCGCTCAGCGAGAGACGGAGCGAGCCGTGGGCCACCTCGTGGGGCCGCCCGATGGCCAGCAGCACGTGTGACGGGTCAAGCGAGCCGGACGTGCAGGCGCTGCCGGAGGACGCGCAGATGCCCTTCGCGTCGAGCAGCAGCAGCAGGCTCTCGCCCTCGATGCCCTCAAAGCAGAAGTTGACATTGCCTGGCAGGCGCTTGACCGGATCGCCGTTGAGCGCACTGTGCGGAATCTGCGACAGGCCGCTGATCAGGCGGTCGCGCAGGGCCGCCAGCTTCTCGCCGTTTTCCTTCAGATGCGCCGTTGCTTCGTCAAGCGCAGCCGCCATGCCGACGATTGCCGGAATATTCTCCGTACCGGCGCGCTTGCCGCGCTCCTGTGCGCCGCCCTCGATCAGGGTCGAGAGCAGGATGCCGGTTTTGGCATACAGCACGCCGATGCCCTTCGGGCCGTGGAACTTGTGCGCAGAGAGGGAAAGCATGTCAATGTTCTGCTCCCTGACGTTCACCGGAACATGTCCGACCGCCTGCACGGCATCGGTATGGAACAGCACGCCCCGCTCCCGACAGACCGCGCCGATCTCCTGAATCGGCAGAATGGAGCCGATTTCGTTGTTCGCAAACATCACCGTAACAAGGCAGGTGTCAGGCCGGATCGCATCCGCGACCTGCTGCGCGGTGATATTGCCGACGCTGCCGACCGGCAGCAGCTCGACCTCAAAGCCCTGCTTTTCCAGCTTCCGCAGGGTGTGCAGC